>NZ_RSCK01000050.1:16923-48465 GCF_003991895.1 Chroococcidiopsis cubana SAG 39.79 | reverse complement strand
TCAAGTCTCTGTTGAAGATCTACGTGGCTGGTTTACTCATTGCTGTTATTGTACCTCAGTAGACTAGAAAATGCTCTATACATTTTTTCCAAATTCGATATTTCAGCAAAATTCCATCATAAAAATAACAATAATCCCTCGTAAAAATTCAATAAAAAATCTGTAGAAGCGCTGAAAATAAGAAACCCTAAATTTCACTGAAGCGCTTGAATTTTGCCTGAGCCAGACTTGAACTCAACGAGTTCTATTAAAGTCTTTGGCTTTGTGTCAAAAGTTCTAATTAGTCAATATCAAGCAGAAAGAGCAAGAATTATCCGCTCTGAAGGAACGTTTCAGACAGATTCTTTACGGATTGCGTTTCAAGAACTACTAGATGAATACTGCAAGAGTAAAGATTTTCAGTTAATCCCAGAACTAGATTATCAAACTAAAATTGGTAGAGTTATTTACCCTAACGGTACAGTTAAAGATACTTTACGCCTAAATTGGGGTTATTGGAATAGAGAGGCTAATAATTTAGATCGAGCAATTGAAAATAAACTATCCCAAGGTTACCCAGATAGCAATATTTTATTTGAAGACTCGCAAACAGCAGTTTTAATTCAAGCTGGAACTGAAGTTATGCGCGTTTCCATGCAAGATGGAGACGCACTAGAGCAAATTCTCAATCGTTTTCTCAACTATGTTCCTCCAGAAGTCAGAGATTTTCGCGCTGCTATTGAGACATTCAAGCAAGACTTACCAACAATTCTCAATACATTAAGAAACATGTTGGAACAACAAAGCGCTAGAAATCCAGAATTTCAAAGAGCAAAATATCAAATTTGGGAAATTTGCAAAGAATCAATTAATCCTGAAATTACTTTATTAGATATTCGGGAAATGATGATTCAGCATATTTTAACAGAAGATATTTTTAGCAATATATTTAATGAATCTCAATATTATCGGGAAAATAATATTGCTCGCGAATTGCAACGAGCTTTAAATACTTTTTTTACTAGTAGTACAAAAAACAATTTACTGAGTACTATCGAACGTTACTATGGTGTGATTAGAAAAACTGCTACTAATATCTACAACCATTCTGAAAAACAAAAGTTTTTAAAAGCTATTTATGAAAACTTTTATCAAGCATATAATCCTCAAGCAGCCGATCGCTTGGGGATTGTTTATACACCGAATGAGGTGGTTCGCTTTATCATCGAAAGCGTAGATTATTTACTAGAACGGCATTTCCACAAAAAATTAGCTTCAAAAAATATTGAAATTCTCGATCCTGCAACTGGTACGGGAACGTTTATCACTGAACTAATTGAATATTTACCAAAAAACAAACTGACATATAAGTATAAAAACGAATTTTTTTGTAACGAGATTGCACTCTTACCTTATCACATAGCTAATCTGAACATTGAATTTACTTACAAGCAAAAAATGAGTAGATATGAAGAATTTAAAAACATTTGTTTTGTCGATACTCTAGAACACGCCTTTTTTGAAGAAGGTAAACAGGAAGATTTATTTAGCTTAAATATAGAAAACAACGAACGCATTCAACGCCAAAATAATCGCACCATTTCTGTAATTATTGGCAATCCTCCATATCATAGCGATCGCAACATTAGTTATCCCACGATCGATCGCCGCGTGAAAGAGACTTATATTAGAAATAGCCAAGCGCGGAAAACAAAAGCATACGATCTATACGCTAGATTTCTGCGTTGGGCATCCGATCGCTTAGGTAAAAATGGTATTATCGCTTTTGTTTCTAATAATTCTTTTATTGATGCTCGGACTTACGATGGTTTAAGAAAAGTTATTACTGAAGAATTCAACGAAATTTATATTATTAATCTTAAAGGAAACGCTCGAACGAGTGGCGATCGCAGGCATCGAGAAGGAGGTAATATATTTAATGATAAAATTCGTGTGGGAATTGCCGTCTATTTTCTAGTTAGAAAAGAAGGCGATCGCAATTGTCAAATTTATTACCACGCTCTCCCTGACTATGCTACTACAAAAGAGAAAAATATTTATCTAGCCGAACGCAAGTTTTTAGAAATTCAATTCGAGCAGATCGTACCAGATGCAAATAATAATTGGCTCAATCGAGTAGATAATGATTTTTATACTCTCATACCTGTTGCAGATCGCGACACTAAGTTTAGTAAAGATCGACGAGAAGCAAGAGCAATCTTTAAATTGTTTACCCTTGGGGTTATTACTGCTAGAGATGAATGGGTTTATGCCGAATCAGAAACGGCGCTAGAATCAAAAGTTAGGTACTTCATTGGTATTTATAATCAAGCAGTTGATAACCGAAACACACGGGAAAATCTCGATCGCACTATCAAATGGACGAGGAGATTAAAACGGTATCTAAATCGAGGAATAAGCTATCAATTTAAAACTAACAATATTCGAGACTGTTTGTATAGACCATTTGTGACTAAAAAATTGTATTTTAGTCCAGAGGTAAATGAGATGCAATATCAACTAGGGCAAGTATTTGATCGGAACTGTCAAAATTTGCTGATTGGTTTTACTGCACCTGGTTCGACTAAATCATTCATGACTTTAGCTAGCGATCGCATTCCAGATTATCATCTGATCGGTGATTCGCAATGCCTTCCTTTATATTGCTACGATGAAAATGGCGATCGCGTTGATAATATTACCGATTGGGGACTAGAACAATTTCAAAATCATTACTGTAGAGACGTTACATCTAACGTCTCTACAATTACCAAATTGGATATTTTTCACTATACCTATGCCGTTCTACACTATCCGGCTTATCGCGCAAAATATCAGCAGAATTTAAACAGAGACTTTCCTCGCCTACCTTTCTACAATAACTTTTGGCAGTGGGTGAATTGGGGTCAACAGTTGTTGAAATTACATATTCGTTCTGAAACTGTAGCACTCTACCCTCTCCAGCGCATCGATCTCCCAACATGCAGCGCTATGACGGTGAAACTGAAAGCAGATCGCGATCGAGGCAGAATTATTATAGATACGGTGACAACCTTAGAAGGCATTCCTACATCTGCTTGGGAATATATGTTAGGAAACCACTCAGCTTTAGAGTGGGTGTTAGACCAATATAAAGAGAAGAAACCTAAAGATGCAACTGTAGCTGCCAGATTCCATACTTATCGCTTTGCCAATTATAAAGAGCAAGCGATCGCGTTACTGCAAAGAGTTTGTACTGTCAGTGTCGAGACAATGAGAATTGTAGGGGAAATGAGTAGTTAGTAAAACTATCATTTAGAACATAGATAAGAAGGGACGCACAGCTGTGCGTCCCTTCTTACATTTTGCGTATCAAAAAAGGCGCGATCGCGCAATTCGTATATTTACTGAAGTGATTATAAAATTGTTAAGCCAAAATCAACGCAAGTGGACTTACCATTTTGCGAGATAACAGGCAATGATTGTTCCAGCGCCTCAGCCTAACGTACAAAATTTGCAACAAGAAGCGATCGCTTTATTCAAGGAAATTAGTTTTCTGATGGATAACGCCGCCAGCGCTCTCAGCACTGATAGTTCTAGCGATAAGTACAAAGACTTTCAGCAAGAGGTCTTGAGTGTATCTCACAATGTGGAAAAATTAGAGCTAATGATGGCGATCGTTGCGCCGATGAAGGCTGGTAAGTCCACAATTATCAACGCCATTGCCGGACAGGAAATTCTCCCTAGTCGCAATGCAGCAATGACAACCCTACCAACACAAATTATTTTTAACTCGGATTTGACTCAGCCAACCTTAACCCTGAGTCCCGAAATTATTTCTGTTTATCAACAGACGCTTCAGGCTTTACAAACAAAGATTCAAACTTTGGGAATGCAGCGCATCCAAGACAAGATCGCGCAATATCCTCATTTACAAGATTTGCTGCCCAAAATTCAAGACCCCACAAGTCTACAGTTGCAAGAAATAACCTCTGGTCGAGAGGAAATTATTCAGGTATTGATGAGTTTGAACGATATCGTTCGCCTTTGCAATACCATTGACCCATCTACAGACCCCTTGGGAAAGCTTACAGAAGTTCCCTGCATTCAGGTTCCAATGGGGCGATCGCGCCGCCTATCTCCAGCGGATACAGCTAATAATAAGCCAGATCTGTTAGGCAATTTGGTTATTGTCGATACCCCTGGACCCAACGAAGCGGGAGAAAACCTCAAGCTTGCTACAGTAGTCGCCGAACAACTCAAGCAAAGTTCGATGGTATTGATCGTACTAGACTTCACTCAGTTGAAAACAGAAGCCGCCGAACAGGTCAAACGGGACGTACAAAGAGTTATCGATCTACGGGGTAAAGATAACCTGTACATTTTAGTAAACAAAGTCGATCAACGGCGCGAAGGCGACATGACATCAGAACAGCTGCGCCAATTTATTGCAGCTGAATTTGGCATTGGCAATGACGATACAAACCAAGTATTTGAAGTCTCAGCTAGAAGGGCATTTTCTGCCGCTCACTTTACCCACGAACTAGAGCAGCACCCCGAGCTTACTCTGAGTGAGATCCCCGCAGCACGGGTATTAGCTCAAGAAGTCTTCGGGATTGATTGGGAAGAAGAACTAGCAGAAGTTACCTCGGAAGAAATTCGGAAAAAAGCTCAAAAATTATGGAATAAGTCTGGATTTGAGCCATTTTTAGAAAAAGCTGTAAAAGCATTGATGGAACGCGCTGCACCTAAGTGTTTGAAATCTGCCCTTAATCTCGGTCGCAGTCGTTTGGTACAACTAAGGGATGAAGTCAAGCTCCGCAGTAGTGCCATTTGTCAAGACGCAGAGAAATTGCAGTTAGAGTTATATGCGCTAGAAGCCGATTTGCATCGCCTTGAATTGTGTCGCAGCCGCCTCAAGGATGTCGATTCGATCAAATCTCAACTGCATCAAAATCTCCACGAACTGTTACAAGTGCTGAAAAAAGAAGCAACTGTGAATTTAGAAATTTTCTTTGCCAAAGAAGAGTACCAACGGGCTGACTTAATTAAAAAGATGGACATGAGAGCGCGGGAACTTTTCTTAACTAATATTGGTGACTTTGAACTTTTTCCTAAGTGGGTATCGTCACGCCTTAAATCGCAAGTTGAGTTTAAAACTTCTGGTTTATTTGAATTTGAGAGTCCGGAAGTAGCAGAAGAGTTTGTCGATCAGGCAGTCACTTATGTTAAACAGAGGGCAGATAGTTTATTAAGCAGCGTTCGCGATCGCACGAGTCAAGAAATCGAACAGGCGCGTCAAAGCCTATTAGATCTTCTAGAACAAGAAACAAAGCCAATTATTGAAGGAGCTTGTCAGCGATTAAATGAAGCTTTCAACTTAGATTTATCTCTGCCGACAATGCAGTGGGAGTCTTTTGAGACAATGGGTTTTGTCAGACCTCCAGTTAAAAGGCAAAGTCGATTTGTCGATCGCGGTAATGTGGAAGTATTAAGAAATCAGCGTCAGTGGTGGCATTGGTTGTGGATAGTTCCCGTAGAAGTCAAAGTTCAGATCCGACGACCGCGAGTGATTGAAGATTACTATACTGTATCTTTAAATACGCTAATTGCCAAAGTGAATCAATCGATTGAAGGCAGTATTGATAATATTAATTTGGAAATCGAGAAATTTCTAGATAAAGATTTTCAGCAAAGAGTAGATGTATTTTTTGCAAATCTCGATACTTTTCTCCATAATTACAGAGATAATTTGAGCCAAGCTCAAATCGATCAAAAACTATCTCTAGAAGAAAAAGAAAAATTGGTAGAAGAACTGAGTTTTCTTCTACCTGAAGCCACAGCACAAATCCAAACCGCAGAAAGTTATATTGAATATACAGACCAAATGCTGAGCAACTAGTGTAAGAAGAAACGATTAATGTAGAGACGTTATATGTAATGTCTCTATCTGTACGGGCGGGTTTTGGACAAAGACTTGTGGTTACAGCCGTAAATCTGCTTGCGCGCACCCGCCCCTACGACTCACTTATTTTTTAGTAGCACTATTACCCGTTTGTTTTTGTGCCTGTTGCAAATGCTCTTGTACTGTGGGTAAGACTTTAGCAGCAAAAGCTTTTAGATCTGGATCTTGACCTTGTTTCGCCTGCTGGCTGAATAAAGCTTCTTGCTGAGCGTGGGCTTTAACTCCTGCCTCGTTCATATATGCCTTATCAAAAGCGCTGCCAGAAAGCTTCGATAGCTTTGCCCGTACAGCTTCATTTTTTTGACCGATGGTTTTTGGTGGAGTTACACCTTTTTGTTGTGCCAAAGCCATTAGCTCTTGATTAACTTTAGTATGCTCGTCAATCATGTGCTGAGCATAATCTTTTACCTCTTGGCTAGAGGCGCGTTGCAAGGCAAGTTTTCCGAGTTGGACTTCCGCCATTCCCCCTTGGGCTGCTTCAGTAATAAACTGCCGATCTTGAGTACTGAGTTGCTGATTTTGCCCGGTTGTGCTGGGTTGAGTCTGAGTTGAATCGCGATTAGGTTGGTTTATGCTGGGATTCGACTCAGTTGCACCAGGTGTAGAGCGAGTTGCATCAGGAACAGGCTGCGTCGTAGTTCCAGGAGAAGATTGAGTTGGGGATTGACTTGATTGTGCTAAGGTTTTGTATTCTAAAGAGACAAACAACCCGACTGCCACAAGAGCAGCAGTGATAATTTTGCGTTGCATTGCTATTAAACTTCCTTGTTTTGTAATGCTTATGTATTCCTCACACCCTCACTCATGCCGTCAAGTGACTGACAGATCGCGGGTGTTTGTTAAGCGATTGTTAAAGGTGTGGCGATCGCATTTGACTAGTACATCTGCTTCATCCGCACCTATTCTCTATTTGCAATCTCCAGCCGATCTCCAACCTCTACCTGAAGAGTCATTCGTCATTGGTCATTCGTCATTGGTCATTTGTTATATTGACTACAAAAAATCAGCACTCGGTGACTAGTGGCTAGGGACTGGTGACTAGACCGAAACAAGAAACTAGCTACTAGCCACCAGCCACTATCTACTCCCTCACAATCAACAACCAATTTAAGATGTCAGCTACTAAGTCTTGGTTCCAACCCATCGATCGCGTGGCGATCGCCCTGATCTTCGTTCTCAGTCTGCTCATTGGACTGTTGGTGTGGCGCGGGGATATAGTTGCACCCAAAGTGAGAGATTTTAGTTGGCAAGCTAGACAGATTGGTGCTAGCGATCGCTCTTTTAGCCTCACGTTTAGCCGTCCGATGAATACCAATAGCGTCGAGGCAAACTTACAAATCGATCCGCCACTACCAGGTAAAGTTAGTTGGGCAGGACGACGGTTAGCGTATACTTTGCTAGAACCAGCACCCTATGGCGCGACGTATCGCGTGCAGTTACGCTTTGCCAGAGATAAGTTTACGCCTGAAACAGATTTGAGGCGGCTGCTACAACCTTTTGAGGCAACTTTTAGTACCCGCGATCGCGCTTTTGTCTATCTCGGTGTAGAAGGAGAGGAACAAGGCAGACTCGTCCTTTACAATTTCACCCAGCAAAAGAAAACGATCCTCACGCCGAAAAATCTGGCAGTCGTTGATTATAAGCTTTATCCTCATGGTGACAAAATTCTCTTTTCTGCTAGCGATCGCCAAAATCGCCAAAATCACAATCCCCAAGGGTTACTTTCTGCCCAGATTTATACTGTCACAACTGGAATTTCTACCCCTCAACCAGATCGGACTCACTGGTTTTCTTTCTTGAATCATCAACAAGTCCCGTCTCCAGGCAAAATTGACCTAATTTTAGATAACAAAGACTATCAAAATCTCAAATTTGACTTGTCTCCCGATGGCAACACTATATTGGTGCAGCGTGTCAGCCAGCGTCAATCCGATCGATTTGGTTTTTGGATCGTCCGTCCCAATTCTCCGCCGCAGGAAATGGAAACGGAACCAGGAGGAGACTTTTTAATTACTCCTGATAGTCAAACAGTAGCAGTTGCCCAAGGACAAGGAGTCGCAATTTTACCTTTACAAGCTGATGCAAAAAAACCCTTAGAATTTCTGCCTCAATTTGGTATGGTACTGGATTTTGCCCCCGATGGTACGCAAGGGGCAATGGTGCGATTTAATTCCGATTACACGCGATCGCTATTTTTAGTCACAAACCAAGGCGTACAAAGAGAATTATTACGCACGACTGGTTCTATTCTCAGCGCCCAGTTCGATCCGCGTGCCGGAATTCTCTACTGCTTGCTGACACAGTTGATGCAGGGAAATACTTATGAGGAACAGCCGTATTTAAGCGCGATCGATCTCAAAACCGGAAAACAAACGCCTCTAGTCGTGCTACCCAATCAGAGAGATATTCAGATGAGTTTAGCTCCCGATGGCTTGGGTTTGCTATTCGATCAAGTCGTGACAGCAGCCAATGCTAACCCATCTCCAACTTTACCCCGTACCGAGCAAGGACAGGCGATCGCCACCAGTCATTTATGGCTACTCCCACTTCCTGAAACTATAAATGCCGATCTCACCAACCAATTGCGTCCCGAACAGTTGCCCTTACCTGGCTTTCGTCCCAGATGGATACCTTAACTAGGGGTGAGGAGTAAGGGAGTTAGAGAAAAGGACAAGGGAGACAAGGGAGACAAGGGGGACAAGGGGGATTGTTGGGAATAATAGATTGTGAAGTGGGATAAAAATGTTTGTTTGTGAAGAAAAAGTCTTTTAAGAGCCATGAAGATTTAGCAATATTTGAGTTAGCATTCGATACAGCAATGACAATATACGAACTCACTAAAAAGTTTCCTATTGAAGAGAGATATTCGTTAACTGACCAAATCCGTCGTTCATCACGCTCTGTATGTGCCAATTTAGCAGAGGCTTGGAGAAAACGTAGATATAAGGCTGCTTTTATTGCCAAGTTAAACGATTGTGAGGCGGAAGCTTCTGAAACTCAAGTTTGGATAAAATTTGCCGTCAAATGCGGCTACATAGAAATAAACCAAGCGAGAGAAATTTACAGTACTTACAACAAGGTATTATGCGGTTTAGTAAACATGATTAATAACTCAGCCCAATGGACTATCGGTGAATAAATCCCCCTTGTCTCCCTTGTCCCCCTTGTCTCCCTTGTCTCCCTTGTCTCCCTTCGCCCCCTAATCCCCACTCCCTTCGGTCGTGGGGTCCCCGAGTTCCCCCTTGTCTCCCTTGTCCCCCTTGTCCCCCTTGTCTCTCTTCAAATCAAAGCCTTCAGTAATGCCTGTAATTTCAACCTGACTTCGGCAATTTCTCGATCGGGATTAGAGCCAGCAACAATTCCAGCACCAGCATACAACCTAGCGCGATCGCCATCAATTAAAGCCGAACGAATTCCCACAATAAATTCGCTATCTCCTTGATGATTTACCCAGCCTAAAGGTGCAGCATACAAACCTCTTTCAAACTTTTCGTAGGTGCGAATTTTTTTGCAAGCGAGTTGTCTGCTAACTCCTCCTACTGCTGGAGTTGGATGTAAAGCGGCAACAATTTCTAATGGATGAACATCAATCGGAACTTTAGCTTGAATTGGTGTCCATAAATGTTGAATATTTGCTAGTCGCCGTAACCGAGGCGATAATAATCGTGCTGCAATACCGAGTTCTTGCAAACTTTGCGTAATAAAGTCAATCACAACTCGATGTTCGTGCCTTTCTTTTTCACTCTGCAATAATTGATTGGCTAATACTGTATCTTCCGCCGTTGTTTTTCCTCGCGAAATTGAACCAGCTAAAGCATCGGTAAATAGTTGGCGATCGCGAATGCTAATTAATCGTTCTGGACTTGCGCCGATAAAGTTTTGTCCTTTCCCATTATGAGTAGAAAACACGTAACAATCGGGATGCATTTGTCGCAAGCGGTTGAGACACTTAAATAAGTTAAAGTTTGTATTTGCCTGCACGTCAATTGCATGAGCCAGGACAACTTTACTCAGTTGTTGCTCGTAAATTAATTCCGAACAGTCAATAACTGCTTGTTTAAAGCGATCGATACTACTGACATCAACTTGACTGAATTCTCGTTGAAAATGATTTCCTTCGTTTTCTGGCTGTTCTATTGAGGTAATCTCATGAATCTTACGCCATAATTGTTGAATGAATACATGTATATTTGTATCTGCTTCAATTGGCAAGTTAGCAACTAATACGCAGCGATCGCCTTGTCTAGCAATTTGCCAGCGGGGTAGAAATACTGTAGCAACTGGAAAGGGATAATCTGCTGTAGCCTCCGAGAAAAAACTGAAGCTACAAAAGAAATGTGGTTTAGCAAAAGTATGGTTAGAAGAATCAAAAATATCTGTTTCTTTTAAACAAGAGCGAATAAACTTTTGAGTCAGATGAAAACGATTTGCACCTGCCAATTGTAACTGTGCTACAGCATCAATAGCAGCGATTGCCTCTCCTTTGCTTTTATTCTCGAAATAGAAATTTAATTGATGGGGTCGAGCTAGTTTTTCTAGTAAAGCCAGCGGATCGATCGAATCGATCTCCAGAGAAATGCTGACGATTTGAGAACAATTTCGATCGCAGTTTTTTTGCGAAGCTACAAGAAACTGGTATAGCTTCTGGCAGTTTAAGTGGTAGTTGGCAGGGCGCGGTAAAAGGAGCATGAATGTTAAAGTAAACTATTTTTGCATCCAAGTTTAGTAAATTTTTTTTAACTGTAAATTTTTTTTAACTTCTGTTCCTAAAGATTATTAAATCGTGATGGGATGGCTACAGGCGATCGGTTTGCATACGAGGAGCGAGGAGCAAGGAGTGTTAGCAAAGCGGGACGAAGTCCAGAGCGAGAGAAAACCGCTAGAACGCAGACAGCATGGGAATGACAGCTACTCTCATGCCGCAAATGCACCGATCCCTATAGTACAAGAAATGGGGACGGTTATCAGTTGTCAGTTATCAGTTATCAGTGACTAGTGGCTAGTGGCTAGTGGCTAGTGATAAGAATTGAGTCTGGTTCCACTAGCCACTCACTATCAACCAACTGCCAACTCCCATTACCCATTACCAACTACCAATTACCAATCACCCTTTAAAATGACAACAAAGCTGATTACATATTCTAATTCTCAACCTAAATCAAAATTGTGGATGGCAGCAATTAAACCACCAATGTACAGCGTTGCCATTATTCCAATTTGGGTAGGAACTGCGGTAGCAGTTGCGCAAACAAAAAATTTGAATGCAGGCGTATTTTCGACTTTTCTCACTGCTGCTATCTGTATTGTGGCTTGGAGTAATATCAGCAATGATGTTTTCGATTCTGAAACGGGAATCGATAAAAATAAAGCTCACTCTTTGGTGAATTTAACTGGAAACAAACGTCTCATTTTCTGGATTGGGAATCTGTTTTTGATTTTGGGTTTATTGGGTATTTTGGCGATCGCCTGGTGGCAACGAGACTTAACTATAATCGGCATTATCCTCGCGTGCTGCGCGATCGGCTACGCTTATCAGGGACCACCTTTTCGCTTAGGATATCACGGGTTAGGGGAAATTCTGTGCTTTGTGGCTTATGGTCCGCTTGCAGTTTCAGCAGCTTACTATAGTCAAACTCAATCTTGGTCAACCACAAACTTAGCTGCTTCAATTATTGTCGGAACTGTCACTAGCTTAATTTTGTTCTGTTCTCATTTTCACCAAATCAAGGACGATCTCGCTGCCGGAAAGCGATCGCCTATTGTCCGTTTGGGTACGGCTTTATCTGCTAATTTATTACCCTGGATTTGTGGCAGTATTTACACCTTAACCAGTTTATTAACAGTTTTAAATATATTTCCAACGTGGACTTTACTAAGTTGGTTAAGCTTACCCTTTGCAATTAAGTTGTGTCGGCACGTTCTACAATATCATGACCAACCAGAAAAAGTAAGCAATTGTAAGTTTATTGCCGTAGGGTTGCATTTTGTCTGCGGATTACTGTTAGGATTGGGATTTATGTTATAGGTGTCAGTTATTAGTGGCTGGTGGCTAGTGGCTGGTGGCTAGAGAAGATTCCCATGACTCAATTCGATTTTCGTCCTTATCGACGACGATTTAAACCACCTCTACAAACAAATCATGGCGTTTGGGACGTGCGAGATGGGATTATAATTCGATTGACTAGCAATTCAAATGTGGGATATGGTGAGATTGCGCCTATTAGTTGGTTTGGCTCGGAAACAGTAGAACAAGCGTTAGATTTTTGTCGCCAGTTACCAAAAGAAATTTCTGAGGAAATTATTTTTTCGATTCCCGATCGCCTTCCCGCTTGTCAGTTTGGATTTGAATCAGCATGGGAAGATATTAATTGTTGTAAGAACGTACAAATCGCTCCTACAACATCCCTTCCCTACAGTGCTTTACTTCCTGCTGGTAAAGCTGCCTTATCAACCTGGCAAAGTTTAGCAAAAGACGGTTATAGCACCTTTAAATGGAAAATTGGAGTTTATCCGATTGCTGAGGAATTGGCTATTTTTCACCACTTAACTGAAGTATTGCCAGAGAGAGTAAAACTGCGATTAGATGCCAATGGGGGACTGAGTTATGATGAGGCAAATTTGTGGCTTTATACCTGCGAGCGCGTTATGGCAACGGGAGTAGGTGTAGAAATTGAATATATCGAACAGCCGCTTGCTAGAGAGAATTTGACTGAAATGCAAGAATTGAGTTGCTACTATGCTACCGCGATCGCGCTGGATGAATCTGTAGCTAATCTGACTCAATTAGAAACTTGCTATCAGCAGGGATGGCGAGGAATTTTTACGATTAAACCCAGTATTGCTGGTTCGCCAAGTCGTTTGCGAAAGTTCTGTCAAGAACACAAAATTGATGCGGTATTCTCTTCCGTATTTGAAACTATTGTCGGTAAACAAGCAGCTTTAAAACTAGCAGCAGAACTATCTCTAAATCGTCGCGCAGTTGGGTTTGGCGTACATCACTGGTTAGAGGAAAATGAACAAACTTGGCTAGAACAATTATGGCAAGCTTGTTAGAAGCTATAAAAAAATCTGGCGATCTCCATTGGTTAATTGGTGGCGATAGTGGCGAACTTGTCGAACTAGCAGAGCAATTTTATTTAGAAATTATCGAGCAATCTTCTCAGCAGAATTCGCCTAGAATTATTTTAGCTGAAAGCAAACCAATTCGATTTTTAGCTGGATTTATCGCTGCCTGTAGTGTAGATTGTTCCATATTTCTTTGCAATCCCTTTTGGGAAGAAGGAGAATGGCAGCAGGTTTTTGATATTATACAACCAGATATTATTTGGGGAGAAGTCCAAAATCAAAAAATAACAGCGATAATTCCGAATTCCGAATTCCGAATTCCGAATTCATCTATCATGATTCCCACGGGTGGATCGTCGGGTAAAATTCGTTTTGCCATTCATACGTGGGATACCTTAAGTGCCTCCGTTCGAGGCTTTCAAACATACTTTCAAAGTCAGCAGATTAATTCTTTTTGTGTTTTACCCCTATATCATGTTAGTGGCTTAATGCAATTTATGCGATCGCTAACTTCTGGCGGTAAATTAGCAATTTTTCCTTTTAAAACTATAGAATCTGGAGTTATACCCGATCTCGATCCTGAAGATTTTTTTATTTCTTTGGTTCCAACTCAACTTCAGCGTTTATTACAGATTCCCAATTTAGTCGATTGGTTGGCACAATTTCAAACAGTATTATTAGGTGGCGCGCCTGCTTGGCAAGAACTTTTAGATCGAGCCAGAGATTCTAAAGTTAGACTAGCACCTACTTATGGAATGACAGAAACGGCATCACAAATTGCTACCCTCAAGCCAGAAGATTTTCTTCAAGGATATAACAGTTGCGGTCGAGTTTTACCTCACGCGCAAATTAAAATTATTAATTCTAAACATGAAATATTAAATTTCAATGAAGTTGGTACGATTTGCATTCAAGCTAAGTCTTTAGCTTTAGGCTACTATCCAGATTTGTTAGAACAAGTAGAGATTCAGGTAGACGATCTAGGTTATATAGACGATCGCGGCTATTTAAATATTGTCGGTCGCAACAGTCATAAGATTATTACAGGAGGCGAAAACGTATATCCTTGTGAAGTTGAAGCTGCGATTAGAGTAACTCAATTAGTTGATGATATTGTTGTAATTTGACTTTGCGATCGCGTTTGGGGAGAAGTCGTCACGGCAATTTACGTTCCTAAATCCCAGTCGGTTTCTGCAAGAGAAATTAAAGCCGCGATCGCCAATAGTTTATCTAAGTTTAAAATACCTAAATATTGGATTAGCGCTCAAAAGCTACCTCGTAACGCGCAAGGCAAACTCAACCGAGAACAATTACAAGCAATCGCGATTTTGACTCAAGAAAATCGCGATCGAGATTTATCTAATCTACCCACTGTTGAAACCACTGGACGATCTCGCTAGGTAATTGTTGTCTGGTTCTGCTTTCAGGATCGATACAAACGTGTTCTGTCAAGACTTTGGCAACTTCGCGATCGCCTGCGTCAACCATTTTATACGTTACCTCAAAATAATCATCGCCCATATATTTTGGCGTGAGTTCGACTAAGATTTTATCGCCACAAAACATCGGACGGAAAAAATCTGCACTAGCATGAACGATGGGAATAGCAACCGAAGTTTTACTGAAAAACGCTTGGATGTTAATTCCTGATGCTGCTAAAGACTCTTCGTAAGCTTCATGGCATATAGATAGAACGCTGGCAAAGTAGACAACCCCAGCTGCATCAGTATCCTGAAAGCGAATAGTACGAGTATATGTAAATGTCATTTATCGAGGAGTATGTTCACATCTATTTATCTCCGATAGTGCCAGAATTAGCTACCAATTTTTCTTTTTTTCTTAATTTTTAACGCCAATCCAGAGTGAACAGGCATTAAATATTCTCCAATCTGCATAAAAAGAGGGCTTTATTTCCCCCTTAAAAAGGGGGTTAGGGGGATCGAGAGTACTAGATCACAATCTTCTCTCTACCACCAACATTCGCCGATAAGATAACCATCCTCCCAGTACCATCAATCCCGTGAAGCCAACTAAAAACCAGAAATTCTCGCTAATTTCAGCCATCTCACTTCCGTTAGCAGAAACTTTTAAAAAAGCTGTATTCATGTGATAAATCGGGTTGAACTTGGCAATTTGTTGTAAATGTTTCGGAAACAAAAAAGCAGGGATAAAAGCACCGCCTAACATCAACAACGGCACGCCAAAAGCCGCGATTAAAGCATTTACATCTTCCGTACGACGGGCTAATTGCGTGCCTAAAATAAAACCTAAACCTACGTATGCAGCTATACTCAGTAAAATAATTAAGCAGCCTAAAATCAAGGAGCCATTGAAACTCGCATTAAAAAATAATGAAGAAATCGTATAAATTAGTACAACTTGTCCTATGCCAATACAACTGTGAGCGAGAAAAATTCCTAAGAAGTAGGAAATGCCACTCAAAGGAGAAATGAATAGACGCTTGAGAGTTTGTTGTTCTCGTTCGGAAACGATAGTAGCAACCGTACCACCCAAACAACTGAAAAACAACGCTGCTCCTACTAACGTTAAGGGTGCAGCAATATTAAAAGCTTGGTCTATTGACAGCTTGGCTCGTTCTGCCAAAATAAATCCGTTAAGTAACAATACAGAAACGGGAAAAATACTCCAAAAAATTAAGCTGCGACGGCGACGCAGTAGTTCAATTAAGATTCGTTGTGCGACAGCCAGCGTTTCTCGCCAATATTTCATCGTGATGGGAGTGAGGAGTTAACTTGAATCCATTATCAAACGACGTGCTTTCACAGCCAATTTCTCGACGCACTTTATTTAAGCTATGTGGGATTGGTGCTGTCGGGGGAGTTGTGGGATACACTCGGTTCTCAAAACCACAGCCTACGGTATATCAACCAGATAGATTAGATCTACCGCGATCGCTAACTCAATCGAAAAGCGTAGTTGTTGTCGGTGGAGGATTAGCTGGATTAGCTTGCGCCTACGAACTGAGTCAGCGCGGATTTGCCGTGACGCTATTAGAGCGATCGCCACAACTGGGTGGTAAGATTGCCAGCTGGCAGGTCGAAGCAGCAGGGGAAACTTTTATGATGGAACACGGCTTCCACGGTTTCTTTCCTCAATACTACAACCTCAAAAGTATCGTGGCAGAACTGGAAATTCAGGACAATTTTCGGTCTTTAAATTCCTACGCCGTCCTTTATCGGGGTGAGAAGTACCAGCCAGAAGTCTTCCGTCCCAGTCACTCAGCTTTCCCGTGGAATATCGTTGATTTAGCGATCGCCTCTCCTAATCGGCTCAAATGGGGTATTAACCTGACAAAATGGGAACACTGGCAGGTGTTTCGAGCAATTACCGGATTTCAAACCCAAAAAACCTTTCAACGCCTAGATCATCTTTCCGTAGCCGAGTGGGTAGAACGGAGTTTTCCGCACGGATTATACGATTTATACTTTTTACCCTTCGCCAAATCAAGCTTGAATGCCCCAGATTTGATGAGTGTGGGAGAATTAATGCAATTTTTCCACTTTTACTTTTTTGGCAATCCCGAAGGACTGGCTTTTAACGGTACGCGCTACGACATGGGTACGAGTTTAGTCCAACCAATTGCGAGTGCGATCGCGCGAAATGGTGGCAAGATTGTCACGGGTGCTAACGTCACCGCAATTCAAACTCAAAATGGCAAGATTTCATCCCTCAGCTATTCTCAAGGAGAAGGGGAGGATGCGCCGTTTTGGGTAACGGGAGTTGGAGACAAGGGGGACAAGGGGGACAAGGGGGACAAGGGAGAAATTTCATATTACGGTGCAGCCGATCGCATGTATGCTGTTTCTCCTGAAAATAAAGCAGCAATCTCTCTTACCTGTACCCATCAAGGCTGTACGGTACAACTCGCAGAAGACGGCAAATTTCACTGTCCCTGTCATGGTGCAGTATACGATCGCCAAGGGAAAGTATTGAAAGGACCAGCACAAAGAGATTTACCCCGCTTTCAAGTTGTCAAACAGCAAGAAGATCGATTGCAACTAGTCGGGAGTCGGGAGTCATTGAACAACCAACTACCAACTACCAACTACCAATTACCAATTACCAACTACCAATTACCAATTCAAGCCGATTACTACATCTTCGCCACCGACGTACCAGGAGTACAACAATTATTTACCTTAGTCGCGGGAGAAGTTAGCCAGCAAGTGCGATCGCAAGTCGAAAAGTTGTCTATAGCCGATCCTTTCGCTGTCTGTCGCTTCTGGTTCGATCGCGATTTTGATTGGCAACACAGCAATTTTACCTCTTTATCTGGCTATCAACTCACCGACAGCATTACGCTTTATCACCGCATTCAGGAACCATATATTGATTGGGCAAATAAAACGGGTGGTAGCGTCGTGGAGTTACACGCCTATTGTTACAAAGAAAAAGAGTTTCCCAATCAGCAAGCTTTATTGACAACATTCGAGCAAGAATTATATGAAATTGTACCGCAGTTACAGCAAGCAAAAATGTTGCATCGGGAATTAGTCAATCAAAAGAATTTCTCTGGTTATCCACCAAATAGCTATAGCGATCGACCGGAGACAAGTACAGAGATTCCTAATTTAATCTTTGCAGGTGATTGGGTCAAAATGCCATTTCCTTGCGGATTAATGGAAAGGGCTGTAAGTAGTGGATTGCTAGCAGCAAATGAGATTTTACACCGCGAAGGATTGCAAAGGCGATCGCTTTTCTCCGTTAATCCAGAGGGAATGTTGAAGATTTAATTACAGCAGGGTGTGTTCTTTAACGCACCCTACCAATTCCAAAATTATTAGTTCAAAAATATATAAAGCTATGCAAACCCCCTCGCTAACCTCACAACAGCGTGATATTCGGCAAACTGGAATTAATCCGAATCATTGGTATGCAGTCGCCCGTAGTCGTGAAGTTACAACTAACCCTATAGCCGTCACTCTTTGGCATCAAGCGATCGCAATTTATCGTGGCAACGATGGGAAAGTATATGCATTAGAAGATCGATGTCCGCACCGTCAAGTTAAACTCAGTCACGGACGAGTTGTTGATAACAATTTAGAATGCGCTTATCACGGCTGGCGCATTGCTGGAAATGGTGAATGCGTTGACGTTCCTTATTTAGCAACAAATCAAAAACTACCGAATTGCAAGATTCGCCATTATCCAATTCGAGAACAAGATGGTTTTGTTTGGTTATTTCCTGGCGATCGCAATCTAGCTACGCAACTTCAACCTCTAGGCTTACCAGAGTGGGATCATCTCAACTATATTGCCACTGTTTCAATTATTGAATGTGCCGCTCATTATTCTTACTTAATTGAGAATTTGATGGATATGTATCACGGACATTTACATCAAAGCTGGCAAGCTTGGGCAGATCCAATATTGCAAGATATCTATGAAGATGAAGGACGAGTTGACGCGCATTATCAAGCACAAAGCTATTATAAAATTGATAAAATTTGGTCGATCTCGCAATTATTTTTTCCTGCCTTACGTCGCCTTCATCCCGAACCATTAGACGTGAGCTATATTTACCCCAATTGGACATCAACATTAGGCAATGATTTTAAAATTTATTGTTTATTTTGTCCAATTAACGAATTAAAAACCCGCGCTTATTTAATTCATTTTACTTCTCTCAATGCCTTCTGGCGCTTGCATAAATTACCCGTAGCTTTTAGGAAGTTCGTTAAAAACAGTTTATTCGGCTCGGCGCAAAAATTATTAGATGGATTAGTACTACAAGATGTACAGATGATTGAAGAAGAACAGCAAGCCTATCTCGCCCATCCAGAACAAAAAAATCACGAACTAAACCGTGCTTTAGCGAGCGTTCAAAAATTAATTAAAATTCAAGCAAATCCCTCATAGCCCCCCTTTTTAAGGGGGGTTGGGGGGATCTTCCGAGACACGGCTGAGTGAAAAGATTTAAGCTGGCGACAGCCCCTTTTCCGCTAACCAGGTGCGATTAAATAACCGCGATTGATAGCGCGTACCGCTATCGCACAGAATTGTCACAATTGTATGACCTGGACCTAATTGCTTGGCTAGTGCGATCGCCGCACCAACATTAATTCCTGTAGAACCGCCGAGAAATAATCCCTCTTCTTGCAGCAGACGGTAGACAATTTTTACTGCTACATCGTCAGTTACGCGAATTGCATCGTCAATCGGTGCGCCTTCCATATTCGCAGTTACGCGACTGTTGCCGATACCTTCTGTAATGGAGTTGCCTTCACTTGTGGTTTCACCTGTTTTGATATAACTGTAAAGCGCACTACCCATCGGATCGGCTAAGACTGTCTTGATGGCAGGATTTTTTTCCTTCAGATACATTGCTACCCCTGCTAGCGTACCTCCCGTACCTGTAGACGTTACCCACACATCAACTTTGCCGTCTGTTTGTTCCCAGATTTCTTTACCTGTAGTTTCGTAATGCGCCCTTCTATTGGCTAAATTATCAAACTGGTTTGCCCAAATTGCATTTTCCATCTCCTCGGCAATTCTACCGGAGAGTCTGACATAATTATTCGGGTCTTTGTATGGTACGGCAGGAACAGGACGCACCTCAGCCCCCAACAGCCTCAACGCATCCATTTTTTCTTGCGACTGGGTATCGGGAATCACAATTAAGCTTTTGTAGCCCTTAGCATTACAAATATGGGCAAGTCCGATGCCAGTATTTCCCGCTGTCCCTTCCACGACCGTACCCCCAGGCTTGAGAATGCCTTTTTCTTCCGCATCCTTAATAATATAAAGTGCGGCGCGGTCTTTTACCGAACCCCCAGGATTGAGAAATTCTGCCTTACCAAGAATTTCGCATCCAGTCTCTTCACTGAAGCGGTTGAGCCGGATCAGGGGTGTATTGCCTACAGTACCGACAAACCCGTTTTTGATATCCATTCCTAAACTACCGTTAATTATCTTCTATCAAAATTCTGACTTATTGCGGTAGGTAGTAGAGCGTGTTGTCGCGATCTGCAAGCGGCAAACGCAAGTGCGATCGCAGATAAAAACATAAAGGAGTTAGCCGTAGGGTGTCGAGCAGAGTAAAATCATTGTAGCTAACCTATTTGGATCGCCAAGCCACATTGATTGATGGCAAAAGAACGCGGTGAACGGATCGCTCATGTATGACGAAGACGACCTTAGCATATTAGATGAAGCCGTACAGCTAGATAGTCCCCTAGATCATCTAGGTGCTTTAACTGCTGATTCTGAGACTGCAAAACCTAACCCAGATGAAATGCTTGCCCTGCTAGAAAATCCTCAAACTCAGCAGAGGATGCTAGCAGCGCGAGCTTTCTGTGAAATTGAAGATGAGCGGGCAACGCCCCATTTAATTCGCTTACTCACAGATGCTTGTCCTTTAGTCAGAGTCAGCGCTGCCTATGCGATCGGACGCAACCCCAGCCCAGAAGCGGTAGAGGCACTGATTCAACAATTAAATCGAGACTGGAACGGTTACGTGCGTAAGGGAGTTGTCTGGGCATTAGGCAACTGCCGCGATCGCCGTTCCCTCAAACCTTTAGCAGAAGCTTTGAGAACCGACATTTCCGCTGTGCGGCTGTGGGCTGCTAGCGCTTTAGCACAAATGGCAGAAATCGGTTATGAAGCAGTAGTCGGAGCCATGCCACCCCTGATTGAAGCTTTGGTGCAAGACCCCGTAGCAGCAGTCAGGAGCAATTGCGCTTGGTCGGTAGGTCAATTATGTCGCGAACTCCCTTCTAACGTCGTCTATGCTACGGCAGTCGATGCCTTAATCCAAGCTTTTGCCGAAGATGAAGATTTAGGCGTAAAAGAAGATGCTAGAGCCGCCATTCTCGGTGTCGGCGATCCGCGAGGACTGCAATTGATCGAGACATTGGAACAGGAAGGATGGTTTTAATGAATTCGGAATTCGGAATTCGGAATTAATACGTGAATTTTGAATTGCTCCCTGCTCACTTAGAAGCATAACAATCGCGACCGGAGGCGATCAGACTTTTGGCAGCATCGCGATTGAGTGGTTTGGAGAATAAGTAGCCCTGAGCAAAGTGTTCTTGCCCAGATGTAGGCTGGAGGGAACAGAGTTGAGCGAGTTGAGATGCGGTTTCTACTCCTTCGGCGACGACATCAATTTTCAAGCTATCGGCTAGGGAAACGATCGCCCGAATAATTTCTAATCGCTCTGAGCTAGTATCTATATCTTGAATGAAGGAGCGATCGATTTTCAAAAAATTGATCGGAAAGCGACTTAAATACGATAAAGAAGAATAACCAGTGCCAAAGTCATCGATGGAAACTTGAATGCCCAACTCTTGTAACTGGATCAATTTGGCTTTAGCAGATGCTAAATCTTCGACAATCGTGCTTTCGGTAATTTCGAGCTTTAAACAATGCGGATCAAAACTAGTTTCTACTAGAATTTGGCGAATTTTATCCACTAAATCGACTTGGGCAAATTGCTTACCAGAAACATTGACACTGACTGATAGCGGTGGATCGGAAGGAAATTCTTCGTGCCAAGCACGCATCTGAGTGCAGGCTTCTTGTAACACCCATATGCCTAATGGCAAAATCAGTCCTGTTTCTTCCGCAACACCGATAAATTCTATGGGCGGAATCAAGCCTTTGTCGGGATGCTGCCAGCGGACTAAGGCTTCAAATCCGGTAATTTGGTTGTTATGTAGTGCGACGATTGGCTGGTAGTGGAGTTGAAATTCTTGGTTGATAATTGCCTTGCGCAAGTCTGTTTCTAGGTGCAACATGGCGACAGCACGATCGCGCATAGTGATGTCAAATACCTCATAACACCCACGTCCCCGTTCTTTTGCCCGATACATGGCTATATCTGCATCTCGTAGCAAGTCTTCAGCACAGTCGTAGTCAGCCGTCTCGATTAACACGCCGATACTTGCATTAGCGTAGATTTCTTGTCCGTTGAGGTGGAACGGTAGCTTAAATTCTTGCTGTATCCGTTCGACGAGGTGAATAATGTCACCTTTGTCGTCCACATCTTCAATCAGCATGGCAAACTCATCTCCGCCTAATCGTGCCAATGTATCGCTGCTGCGGATACATGCTTTGAGTCTTTGGGCAATACCCATCAATAGCCGATCGCCTACCAAATGTCCCAGGCTATCGTTAATCGTTTTAAACCGATCGAGATCGACGAATAGCACTGCAAAGGAGAAAATGTTGTGACGTTTCGCCAATTGCAAGACGTGTTCTAAGCGCTCTTGAAATAAAATTCTGTTGGGTAAGCCCGTGAGTCGATCGTGTAAGGCATCATGACTTAACTGAGCTTCGGCACGATGGCGATCGGTAATATCAGTTTGAGAACCAGCGATGCGGTAAGCTTGTCCTTCCTCGTTCCTGACTGCCAAACCGCGACTTAGTACCCAGCGATACGTTCCATCTTTATGTAGAATCCGGTGTTCCCGTTCAAAATGGCTAGTCGTACCATCTAAATGCCGAGATAACTCAAGTTGAAATTGCGCTTTGTCATCGGGATGAATCCGATCGCGCCACTCATCTAAGGTACTAGCAATTTCATCATCTGCGTAGCCTAGCATGGCTTTCCAGCGCTGAGAAAAGTAAATTTCATGATTTTCGAGGTTCCAGTCCCACAGTCCTTCATTTGCCCCTTGCATGACCAAATCGTATCGTTCTGAGGCTTTGAGAAATAGGCTTTCTGCTTGTTGGCGCACCGCATCAATTGCTGCAACTTGCGGTAACGTCGTCCAACAGGCGATCGCCACGCTGACAAAAGCTAACGATACTAATAAAAGTAGAAAAATTACACTGCTATTGGCAATATATTTAATACCTAAGAATGGTCGAAAACACCAACCAACTGCCGTAGCACCACAGACTAATAAAACTAAAATACTGAACTGAAGTAAGGCAAAATCTCGTAACGGGCGATCGCTTTTTATCCGATAGCGCTCGATCCACCATTGAGAACGAAAAAACGTCCAAGGAATGTAATTTATTACCTTATTCGCAGCCAAGATGACTAGGAAAAATAGCAGACTAACGATCGCATTTTGCCAATTCCAAGTTCGATCGCCAAAAATTGTTACGGCTGCTTCCACTAGACAAAAGACTGGCAGCCACCACACCCAGCGAACTGCCGATTGCTCGGAATTCGCTCGCCATCCGAGATGAAATCTCATAATCGACATCAGATATCCTGTAGGCATAATGGTGGTAGCAACTCTCAATGGTTCGTCAACTCTGCTGTGGTGATGGTCAATCGTTAGTCATTTGCGATCGATCTGAGAGTGGAGCGTTACGTGAAATCTACTTACTATTCACTCTCTTTAATCATTTGTGAAATAATGATAATGCTTAATGTTTTTTCAATCTTTGCACGAGCAATGTTAGAACTCAATATAGTTCCTATTTTTTCTATCTCTTAAAAAAATAGTGCGCCAGTGCTGGCTAGAATTACTTAAATAGTTATCTCGAAAAAGAGCAGCGTTCAATAGATTTCTCTGGTGCAAGACTTTACTTCAGTTATATGTGGACTAGAGAGCGACCGACTAAAGATTCATATATTTATAAAACGGGGATGAATAAAATCTTTTAAAATAGCAATAAAACTCGGAGCGAATTTATAATAACTTTATCCCTAATACTGGTTGTACAGAAAATTGAATATATATGGCATGAGTGAAACTACAGTTTTTTAGTCGTGCCGCAATCTACTTCACTCAAGAAAATTGCAGTAATTCTGCCGACTTATATTGTTCCCATGAAGAAATAGCTGGCTATAGACGAGAATATACGGATATATTTTGTAATTTTCTCATGAAGAAATTCTAGATCTACCGCAATCTTACTTAGGTGTAGGAGTGGGCAATTGCGTAATTATTAAAAATATTAAGAATATTAGAATAAATCTTAAAATGATTGCGTTTTTGTCAGCATATTGAAGAATTGTCAGGTACATATCTATGCATCCTGACAATCACATTATGAGAACATATCGTGTATCGTGGCGATCGCCTACCTACTTTGTTACCGATACTTTGGTGGCGATCGCTTCTGGAACATCTTCCGTACTATGAGAACCTGTTGGTTCTTTGAGGAAAAAAGCACACAAACTAGTCACGATTAAACCAACCACTCCTAACATCTGGAAGAAAATGCGATCGCCTGTTGGATCGTTAGGCAAGAGACTATAAATCGAGAGAAAAGCAACTGCACCAACGTTACCATAAGCTCCCACGTTGCCAGCAATTTGTCCGGTGACGCGACGCTTTATTAAAGGTACGATTGCATAAGTCGCACCTTCTGCTGCCATAACAAAGAACGAAGCGAGTGCTGTCATAACTGCTACTACTGGTAACGGGACATTTCCGCCTAAATTGCTAAAGATCAGATAGCCAATTCCCATCCCAGCCAGCGTGACAACGAGCGTCCACTTACGACTGTTCACTTTATCAGAAATCAATCCCCCACCAGGGCGGGCAAATAGATTCATAAATGCATATATTCCGGCAACCGCCCCTGCTATGGTTGCATTTAAGCCAAAGCCGCGTTGGAAAAATGTCGGCAACATGGAAACGACTGCTAATTCTGAACCAAAACAAGCAACGTAAGCTAACTCTAAACTGGCAACTTGTGAAAATTGATAGCGATCTTCTGGGGGATAGCGTTTTTCACCCTGCATCAACTGCTTATTTGCTTGCCAAATATTGTAAGACTGAAATAAATACAGGCACAGAAGTAGAAACCAAATGACATACATTGTTGTGGCGTTGAAAAATTTAACTTGATTTAAACGCCAAGCAAGTACGCCCAAAATGCCGACTAAAGGCACGTTCATTAGTAATAAAAACCAGAAGTCTTTCTTGGTAGTGACTTCCATTCCCGCACTACTAGCGGGACGTTCGTAAACTTTACCTGGTGGTGTATCTTGGACGTTAAAAAAATAGATGATGCCAAAGATTGCTGCAATAATTCCCGTGGAAGCGATCGCCAAACGCCAATTAATTTGTCCTCCGGCAAGGAAGGCTGTTGCTGCCGCAATGGAAGGTAAAGTGAAGGCAGCACCCGCAGAACCAAAGTTCCCCCAGCCACCATAAATTCCTTCTGCCAAGCCAATTTCTTTGGGAGGAAACCACTCAGCTACCATGCGAATCCCAATGACAAATCCACAGCCAACAATACTTAAAGCTAAGCGGCTGTAAACTAATTGACTGAAATTTTGAGCGAAGGCAAATGCTAAACACGGAATTGCTGCATATATTAACAAACAGGAATAGGTAATTCGCGGTCCAAATCGATCTAATATCATCCCTACAATAATTCGTGCTGGTACTGTTAAAGCGACGTTACAAAGGGCGATCGTTCTCAATTGGGCTTCGCTTAAACCGAGTTCTGCTTTGACTGTTGGCGCGAAAGGGGCAAAGTTAAACCAGACGACAAACGTGAGAAAAAATGCCAGCCATGTTAAATGTAGAATGCGATAGCGTCCGCTGAATGACCATATACCAGCCATCTCAAATTCTCCCGTAACAACAGTTATCAGTTATCAGTTATCAGTCATCAGTCATCAGTTATCAGAAACCAATAACTAATCGATCGCTACTTATTAAGGCGAGATTGTATTTTGAATTTAGTTGTTTGTGTCTGACATCATTACTATTTTCAGATTTTTCAAATTGTTGACTTGTTCTAAGTTATAAAAGCTTTAACACGTTATTAGTATAAATTACTACGGTTTGCTAATATTTATTGACGCAATTATTCGATTTTTGCAATTGCTACTACATTGGTACATCACTGATTTTTTATTGTTATTATTTCTTGATATAGAAACTTGAGTTTCGCTGATGACTTTTAATTTTTAAACGTTCATTTATTGTAAGCAATCCAGAATTTTTATCCAACTTTGATGCTTGAAGTCTTTTTGTGACAAGGTTTTTGGCAGTTTGACAAGCTTATTTCTTATTCAATTGGGGCATATTTTAATTTAGATATAGCTACCAAGAAGCTTTGAATAATTATTTTTTAGATATGAATCTATTCCTGATTGCGTAGTTATCAATATCTCTTTTGATAGGTGAATTTAAATAGAAAGTTACTCTGATCTACGGTCATCACAATATACTCGAACACTTAAAGGCAGCGATCGCAACTATCCGGTGTAAGCAGACAGAAGGTAGAAGAAAGGGCTGAGGTTCTCAGAGGAAAATCCGCCGATCTTGTAAATTTTTCTAAAATAAATCAAATTTTGTATTTTTAGATACAGAAAATAACTGTAATATTTAAGTGAAAACAAACTTTTTTATGAATTTGGTGTTTAACAATGCAGACAAAAAGCAGATTAAGTCGGGAAGAAAGACTGAATCGGATAGCTATAGCTCAAGAGTGGATGGTAGAACTGCCTCATCCTCATCCAGTTAGGCTAGTGCTGCTAGTGGTTTTATGTTCTTTTGCGGTAGGGCTGCTACCAATTGTCTATACTCTATCTACAGGAAAAGCGATCGTTACCAATCCGGCGAACGCATCTGGAGAAGCAGGAGTGTGGGGTGTTTTGGGAGAGAAACAATAGTTCCTAAATTAGGAAGTACATAGTCTTGACAAACGAAAATCAAAAATAAAAAGTACCCGCTTTCAGGTACTTTTTATAGATGTCAACTAGGCTATTGATGCAAATTGTTTACCTAGTTCGGTATGTCAAAAACTACTATGCAGTTCTGATTAAGTATAGTTTCCGTTAGTACGAGGTTTACGCGCACCAGCCGCAGCACCAATCAGGGATGCAATTAAACCTAGCAAGGAACCAAACACAAACCACCACAAGCCTCTTGCAGTTGCATCAGCAGCTTCTTTTGCTTGTTCGGCAGTTAGATTCCCACCTTGTGGTAAGTTGACTCCTTGTTGCACCTGGTTGCTAATTACTCCAGCAGCATTTGCAGCCGCATTGGTAGCAAGACCGAAAGCACCAGTAACTCCACTTGCCAACAACCAAGAGCTAAGCGCGAGAGTTGTTGCCCAGAGAATTGCACCATTAAGTAGTGCTGTAGAGCGATTCATCGGTCCACAAGCGCGGGCTGTAAACCAACCGCCTGTGAGCAGAGAAATTAACAAACCGATAGCCGACCAGATACCAACATTTCCTGCAACGTTAGGGGCGTTGGTTCTAGGCGCGCCCGAACCAGCTACCGTGTCTGCTCCAATTGCACCAAATAATGCGCTTAAGATCAATTGAGTTGCTAATGTGACAACTAATCCTGATAGAATTGGACCCCAGCGAACGCGATCGTGATAATCTGTGACCCTAGCTGTAACCGCTGGTTCGGTCATGACTTCATTTACTGGTCGATTGACATATGACATAGCTATTAACTCCTTTGTTTTTTTGTACTTTTGTAAGATTTTTTTTAGCTAATTCACCCTGAGCTTAATTTAGATTAAATTAGCAAATTACCTATCTATCAGTAGAAATAGTTGAGGTATCTATCTTTAGAAGTAAAAACAAGTTATAAACTTTGAAAAAAGAGAACTTTTGATAATTGTTGAAACTGTCACTAGCTTTACTAGATTTTCTGAGCTAACAAGCAAGAAGAATTAATACTGTTTTTCTAGATACGTGCTTGCCTAATTTCTCTATAGCTGCTGTCGTCAAAGAAAGGATTGAAGGGAACGCCAGCGCTACGAAAACACATCTTAGCGTATAGCTCCAATAGTTTTCCGGCTGATAGAGAAATTAGCAGTAGTGACTCAATGTACTGGAGAGTTATGCTAGCCGATCTATGTATATAGAAATACTTTTTGACTTAGTGTGGGTCATTTCTTTTGTAACGAAGCTTAAAGTATTTGTCAATTTTGCAAAAAAGGTGTGCTAATTAGATAGAGCAAAATTCATAGCTGGCAACAGTAAAGATTTCAGTAAGCCAAAAGCTGTAGGGGTAAGGTTACCCAAAATCTCCCTTGGAGACAGAACTCTTTAAAGAACCTGCCCGTACAAAAGTCAAAATGTCTACTCGTAAAAGCAACAGCTATTTTAGCTGTTACAATGTGCTGGCTGAAAATCCGATCGCTGACAAACCTAGCAAAATTGACTGAATACCCTAGTAGATTAACCGTGTCAAAACTAACTTTATTCGGAATTAATTTATTGTTACTAGCTGGATTGACTGCCATTGCTCCAGCGCCGACTACGGCAAAAACAACCATCGCCCAAAAAAGCCCAAAAGCTGCCCTTCCCAGCAGCCCTGTCAAAAAACGCAAACTGCTGGAGAAGTTGTTGCAAGAAGGGCAAAGATTGATGGATACAGGCAAACTACCAGCCGCGATCGCTAAATATCAACAAGCGGCTAAAATATCTCCCAAAAATGCTCGCATCTACTCTACTATGGGTTACATTCAAGCATTACAAAAAAACTATTCTGCTGCTGTTGTCTCCTATCGTCGCGCGATCGCGGTTGCTCCCAATCATGCCGATTTTCATTATGCTTTAGGCTATTGTCTAGGGCAATTGCGGGATAATGCTGGAGCCGCAGCTGCTTACCGTCGCACGATCGAACTCGATCGCAATAACTTAAATGCCTATTTAGGATTAGGTGTGATTTCCTTCCGTCTGCGAGACTACGACGGTGCAGCCGAAGCATATCAACAAGTTTTAAACCGTGACTCTAATAATGCCTATGCGAACGAGTTAATGGGTTTGCTACTGCTAGAACAAGGAGAATATGATGCAGCGGGCGCTGCACTGCAAAAAGCAGTAACGCAAGCACCTAATAACCCAAAACTGCTGCAAGCTCTTGCCAAGGTCTGGATTGCTCAAGGCAATACACCAGCAGCGCTCATGACTTTCAGACAGATTGCTCAACTTGAACCTCAAGACGCTAGAGTCTATTTGCAGATTGGCGATTTACTCAAGCAGCAAAACGACTTGAATGGCGCTCTTGCAGCCTACCGACAAGCCTTGTCGATCAAACCAAATTTACCAGTAGCGCAAAAGGCAATTCGAGAAATCCTCATGACTTTACCAGCTAGCAATCGTGGTACGGAGCCGCAGCTTTGACTGAAAGTCAAAATTCAAAAGCCAAAAGTCAAAATTTAGGAGCCAGGAGTCACTACTCCCTCCTTCTCGTCTAATCCAGCCTACGTCCTGTGAGTTCGACGAAGATATCTTCGAGGTTAGAAGATCGCGCCATCATTCCAGTTTTGTTTGGTTGTTGGTTAATAAAGGTGTTGGCATCTTCTAAGGTGGGGAAGAATAGATATTCCCAGCGTTCTTCGACTTGCTTCATCACTAACCCTTCACCATACTGCGATCGCAGTTGTGATAAAGTTCCCAAGGAAATCAGCTTGCCACCGTCCATAATTCCAATGCGGTTACACAAATATTCGACTTCCTCCATGTAGTGTGTGGTTAGCAGTATCGTCATTCCCTGCTTGTTGAGATCGAGAATAATTTCCCATAAGCGCCGCCTAGTTTGAGGGTCTAGTCCTACGGTTGGTTCATCTAAAAATAAAATCTGTGGTTGGTGTAACAAAGCTCTGGCAATCTGCAAGCGCCGCTTCATTCCTCCTGAGAGAGTTTTGACTAAACTATCGCGACGGTCTGCTAACTCTACATATTTCAGCCATTGACCGATCCGCTGCTGGCGCTGAGGATTGGGAATGTGATGCAATCGTCCGTGTAGTTCCATATTCTCCCAAACCGAGAGATCGTTATCGACGCTGGTTTGCTGCAAGACTACGCCAATGTACTGCTTCACCAGTATGGATTGACGCAAGAGATCGAATCCTGCTACTTCAACTTGACCCTGGGTTGGTTTGGTCAGCGTTGTTAACATCCGAATCGTAGTTGACTTACCAGCACCATTGGGTCCGAGTAAACCAAAAATCTCCCCTGGTTGGATAGTAAAAGAAAGGTCGTTGACAACTGAAATGTTGTTGTATGACTTGTAAACGTTTTGCAGCGAGACAGCAGCAGACATGAATTGTTGCAATAAGTTAAGTTAATCCTCTCCTAAGTTAACAGTTAGCAGTGGAAAGGGAGCAGGGAGCGCACGAGCAGTGACCAGTGACCAGTGACCAATTACCCATTACCCATTACCCATTATCACTCTTGTCTAGTTTTATGAACTTGAGTAATATTTTGTTTACCTTATTTGATATAGATAAATACTAAAGATTCACAATTTACCATAATCAAAAAACTATGGATACCATCAAGCTGTTTGGTATGCCTGCACAAAGGGGTAGATGGCTGCTGATCCCTCTAGGAATTGTCGTACTGCTCTGCCTGGGTACGGTCTATTCTTGGAGTATTTTCAGAAAACCTTTAGAAAAGTTGCTCAATATTGGTGCAACAGAAAGTTTGTTGCCGTTTACCGTGCTTTTAGTCGTTTTTGCACTGTTGATGCCGATCGCAGGCTTTCTAATCGATCGCTTTGGTTCTCGTGTTGTCACCGCTGTTGGTGGTGTAGTGATGGGAGTTGGTTATATTCTCACTAGCTTTGCTACCAACGAGCCAATGCTTGTCTTTGCCTACGGGTTAGTGGCTGGTGCGGGAATTGGAATTGCCTATGGAGTCCCGTTAGCTGTCTCGGCTAAGTGGTTTCCCGATAAAAAAGGAATAGCTGTAGGCTTGACGGTGATTGGGTTTGGACTATCGCCGTTAATTACCGCACCTTTAGCTAAGAATTTAATCGATGCTTACGGGGTGCGGCAAACTTTTACGATTTTAGGCATTGCCTTTAGTGTTATTGTGGTCGCGATCGCCACGCAATTAAAAATGCCTCCTTCACAATGGCAACCTACAGTAGGGAATGTAGCATCGGCAAGAGTCACTTCAGTTAGAGTAACTACTGAGAAAATCTGGCAGACTCAAAGCTTTTACGGACTGTGGACTTGCTACACGATTGGAACATTTGTAGGACTATCGGCAATTGGTATTTCCAGTCCTGTAGCACAAGAAATGATCGAACTCGACTCCACAACCGCAGCGATGACTGTCTCGCTATTTGCCATCTTTAACGGACTAGGACGACCGTTATTTGGCTGGGTAACAGATCGGTTCAGTCCTAAAATAGCGGCGATCGCCTCTTACGTGCTAATTCTAATCGCTTCGATCTTGATGCTGAATGCTCGTACTGGCGCTACATTGACATACATAGCGGCTTTTGCTTTATTTTGGCTATCTTTAGGTGGATGGCTGGCGATCGCGCCAACCGCAACTTTAACTCTATTTAGAGCCGAAAACTACGCCAAAAATTACGGGATTATCTTTACTGCCTACGGTGTTGGAGCATTTTTCGGTACGATCGTTGCTGGCAGAATTCGAGATATTTTCGGCAGCTATACTTATGCCTTTTATCCAATGGCAGGTTTAGCGATCGCGGGGACGATTGTTGCTGTATTTTTCTTGAAGCGTCTGCCTGCTATGTCTGAAATTTTAGAAGAACCTGTTGCTAGAAGCTAGTGCTATTCAAAGGGAGCAGAGAGTAGGGAGTAGGGAAAGAGAAGAGAGTGGTGCGCTCTTGCGTGGTGTGGGAAGTGTGGGAAGTGTGGGAGGACACAAGGGAGAATTT
>NZ_RSCK01000050.1:0-16794 GCF_003991895.1 Chroococcidiopsis cubana SAG 39.79 | reverse complement strand
TCCCCCTTGTCCCCCTTGTCTCCCTTGTCCCCCTTGTCCCCCTTGTCTCCCTTGTCCCCCTTGTCCCCCTTGTCTCCCTTATCTCTGCTCCCTTATCTCTGCTCCCTGTTCGGTAACTTGTGAGTTTATTGAGGAAATATGGGCAAACTTTCTATATAGAAAGACTAGTGCGGCAACAGGACTTCAGCAGTTGCAAAAAGACTGCGATCTCATCTTGCAAGCATTATTCGCTTCTGCCTTCTGTCTTCTGCTTTTTTGCACTAGTTTCATATATGCTCGAAAATTCTTCACAACCAATGAATAAAGGGACAATTATTTGTGTTGATGACGAACGCAACATACTACTTAGCCTGCACGATAGCTTGAGTCAAATCGCTACCGGATATGCGATCGAGCTAGCAGAAAGCGGAGTAGCAGCCTTGAGCATAATTACTGAACTTAGCCAAAATCAAATTGAAGTCCCTCTGATTATCTGCGATCGCGCTATGCCTGAAATGGATGGAGCAACTCTGCTAATCCAGCTGCATCAACAATTTCCCAAAACACCCAAAATTCTCATCGCTGAACTAGCTGAAATCAGTCATGCCATCCAAGCGAGCGATCGCACCCATCTTTACCGCTACATTACCAAACCTTGGGACGAGACAGACTTCAGTTTAACCGTGCGCGAAGCACTACGGAGTTACGAGCAAGCTAAACAAATAGCAGCACAAAACCAGACATTGAAACAAATGCATCTGGAACTCCAGCGCGAGATCGCCAATCGCCGCCGTGCTGAAGCCCTTTTAGTCTATGATGCCCTTCACGATACCTTGACAGGGTTACCTAACCGCACGCTATTAGTGGAACGGATCGAACAAGCAATTAGAACGGTACGATACGACTCAACATATCAATTTGCCGTATTGTTTATCGATCTCGATCGCTTCAAAATTATCAACGATAGTTTGGGACATACAATAGGCGATGAGCTGCTAGTTGCAATTTCAACTCGCTTTCGCCAATGCCTGCGCAACACTGATATCATCGCTCGGCTGGGAGGCGATGAGTTCGCTGTCTTACTCGAAGAAATTCAAGATACTAGCGACGCGATCCAAATAGCACAGCGCTTGTTAGAAAGCCTATGTACGCCATTCAATTTAAAAGGTCATACCGTTGCTGCCAGTGCCAGCATTGGCGTTGTTGTGGGTTCTAGTTCCACTGCCTATGACAGTGCTGCCGATTTGCTGCGAGATGCCGATCTAACCATGTACCATGCAAAGAAAACAGGCAGAGCTGGCTATGCCTTGTTCGATCGCCAACTACACGTTCAGACCCTCAAATTACTAAAAATTCAGAGCGACTTGCATCAAGCTTTAGAGCGGCAAGAATTTATTTTGTGTTATCAACCAATTGTTGCTCTAAGTACGGGCAAACTCATAGGTTTTGAAGCCTTAGTACGCTGGCATCATCCCCAACAAGGTTTGATCTCGCCTGGTGATTTTATTCCCGTTGCCGAAGAAACAGGATTCATTATCTTTCTGGGAGAGTGGGTATTGCGAGAAGCCTGTCGCCAGATGCACCAGTGGCAGTTACAATTTCCTCTGCATTCACCATTAACTATTAGCGTCAATATTTCTGGCAAACAGTTTTCTCAAGTCAATTTCGTGCAGCAGATCGAACAAATTCTTCTAGAAACTGGGTTTGATGCCCATTTGCTCAAACTAGAGATTACCGAAAGCGTACTCATGGAAAATGCCCAGTCTTCAACGAGTATGCTTAGCCAATTACAAGCTTTGGGTATTCGGTTATCTATTGATGACTTCGGCACGGGGTACTCGTCTTTAAGTTATTTACATCGCCTACGCCTCGATACCTTAAAAATCGATCGCTCCTTCGTGCGCGATGTCGATCGCAGTGTCGAACAAATTGAAATTATCCGTACCATCATTGCCCTAGCTTGGAACTTGGGTATGGATGTCGTTGCCGAAGGCATAGAGACAAAAAAACAACTCTTCCAACTGCGATCGCTCAAATGCGAATACGGACAAGGTTATCTATTTGCTAAACCTTTAGATCGAGCCGCGATTGAAACTCTACTCGCTCAAGATCTACCACTGCAATACTTAAATTAGTAGTGTAGAGACGTTACATGTAACGTTTCTACAAGTTTGAAGTTTGAATTTTGAATTTTGAATTTTCTCCTACCTCTCCAACGTTTTGCTTGTATTTTTGCAAAATAGAATTGCTGTATTTAGCAACAGAAGGATAGCGATGTAATTTGCCGTCTGTTCCTCTATACCACTGAACTGCTTTAGATTTATATAAGTCAGGACTACCGCTATACCAGTGGCTTGCTACTCTTAATACTGCTATCTCTTCATCACCTTGACTTGTAACTAAAGCGTCGTGCCAATATTGCTCTAATTTGTAATGAATAATTTGCTTTTGAACTGTGGGATTGCTGAGAAATTCATCAACAGATATGCTATGACCGAGTGCTTCCTTACTCCAAGCACCAATATTTGCAGGCATAATTTGAGCTAGTCCCAAAGCTTGAGAATGGGGATTCAGCGATTGATGATTATTCGTACTTTCTTGATTAATAATGGCATGGCTGAGCGCATCTACTGGAGAAACCAAAATTGGTGCTGGTTGAGATCGAAAAGTACTTGCTTGAGAAAACTGAGTTTGCAGCGATAGCAGCCATTTTGATAACAACAAACTGAGAACAACTGTAGGGATTAAAATAACTAACTTGTGCCAGCGATCGCGCCTTAGTCGTCGCTGGCGGCGGCGAGATGGATGTATCCGCGTCTGTTGGGTGGATGGTCGATCTACAAGCGTCTGCTTACGTCTAGTAGGTTTAGAATGTATTGTTCGCTGTCTTTCCGGCTCGATTTGCTGCTGAGTAGCTAGCTCTAAAATAATTTTTTGATGCCTCATTACGCGATCGAAGTCATATATCGTCACGAAAAAGGAATTATAGAGGACAAAAAACTTTTTTCTTCGTTTTACAGGTTCTCTTTAGCTTTTGTGCAGCTATTTACAGGGGTAGTTGTCAGCAACTCGCGATTGAATGACGCTACGATCGGCAAAGATACTAATACGTCTCTATCCAATCGATAAATTTCGACTTGAGTGAAAAATATCAGTTTTTAAAATCGGTGAATTGCCGTTGAAAATTAGCCTCATTTTATGATATTGTTTTCTTTATAGTGGAGATATAATTAAAATTTTATTTCAAGGTATACTTTTATATTTTTATAATTAAGTCAACCATTCGGTTGTTAACTATTATCACAAGCGATCGCAACTTTTCTATTAAAAAATAGACAAAAAATTAGGTGGGCAATGCCCACCCTACAAAATTTAAACCATTTCTGACTGCGCCGTAACTGACGGCTCGATTTGAGGTTGGAATTGGAAGAGAGAATATACCACATTTCGACGAATGTTGGTCATCATATCCAAAAACATCTCAAACCCTTCTGTCTTGTATTCAATCAGCGGGTCTTTTTGTCCGTAACCGCGTAAGCCTACAGATTCTCGCAGTCCATCCATTTGTTGTAGATGTTCTCGCCACAGGCTATCGATTTGCTGCAAGATAAAGAAGCGTTCGGCTTGGCGCATCAATCCTGGGCGAATTTGCTCGATTTCGGCTTCTTTGATGTCGTAGGCGATTCTGACTTGTTCGTGAAGGAAGGCTTTAATGTCGCTGACCGTCAAATCTTCCATTTGCTCAGGTTCTAAGTCTGCCAGCAAGTAGACAAACTCCTTCACCTTGCTCACCAATTTTGGTATGTCCCAATCTTCCGAAGGCAAGTCAGGATTGATGTAGTAATCGACAATTTCGTTCATTGTCTGCTCGCCGTACTTGAGTACCTGCTCTTTTAAGTCTTGACCTTCGAGGACGCGACGACGTTCGGCGTAAATTGCCCGCCGCTGCTTGTTCATTACCTCGTCATACTCAAATACCTGTTTGCGGATGTCGTAGTAGTAGGTTTCTACTTTGCGCTGCGCCCCTTCTAAGCTGCGCGTGAGCAATCCCGATTCGATGGGCATATCTTCTTCGACATTGAAGGCTTGCATCAAACCAGCAACGCGATCGCCACCAAAAATCCGCAATAAGTTATCCTCTAAACTGAGGAAGAACCGTGTCGAGCCAGGGTCGCCTTGCCGTCCGGCACGTCCCCGCAACTGGTTGTCAATCCGGCGCGATTCGTGGCGTTCCGTCCCAATGACGTGCAGTCCACCTAACCCTACCACTTCATCGTGTTCTTTAGTGGTGAATTGTTCGTATTCGTGCTTAATCTGGTTGTAAACTTCCCGCAAGCGTTGAATTACCACATCATCTGTAGGCGCTTTTTCCGAAGCAACGGCGACTTTATCTTCGGCTTCAAGTTCCGATAAACTTCTTTCCCCATACTCTTGCGCCGCAACTTCTACTGCTGCTTTGAGCATTTGCTCGGTTTCTCGCGATAACTCGACGGGATAAATTTGGGGCGATGCTTTCCAGGTCTTGACCTTCTTCCCAGGGACAAAACCCTGACCGCTGCTACTACCTGTAGGTAAACCAGCCGCCCGTTGTACGGCAAATACGTCTTCATCCTCTGGCATCACGATCCGCGGCATGAAGTATTCCCGCAGTTTCAGGCGTGCCATATAATCGGCATTACCACCCAAGATGATATCCGTACCTCGTCCTGCCATGTTGGTAGCAATCGTAACAGCCCCTTTTCTACCTGCTTGGGCGATAATTTCCGATTCCCGTTCGACGTTCTCCGGTCTAGCATTGAGTAGGTTATATGGGATTTCTAACTGGTTGAGCAGCCGACTGAGAACTTCAGAGTTTTCCACGCTAGTCGTACCGACTAGGACAGGGCGACCTTTTTCGTGCATCTCAGCACATTCTTGAGCGATCGCCCGCCACTTACCTGCTTCATTCTTGTAAACTACATCAGATAAGTCTCGGCGTTTTGTCGTTCTATTGGTAGGAATACTTGCAACTTCGAGTTTGTAAATCTTCTCAAACTCTGCCTGTTCTGTTTTTGCCGTCCCTGTCATCCCCGACAGTTTTGGATAGAGCAAAAATAGGTTTTGGTAGGTAATCGTGGCTAAAGTTTGAGTTTCCGGTTGAATTTCTACCCTTTCCTTGGCTTCAATGGCTTGGTGCAATCCGTCACTCCAGCGTCTGCCTGGTAGCACCCGTCCGGTAAACTCGTCTACGATGACTATCTCATCTTCGCGAACGATGTAGTTTACATCCCCGAGGAATAATTCTTTAGCTTTGAGGGCGTTAAAAACGAAATGCGCCCAAGGGTCATCGGGGTTGAATAAATCCGTCACTCCCAACAATTCTTCGGCAGCAGCAAAACCCTCATCTGTTAGTAGCACGTTCCGCGCTTTTTCATCAACTTCGTAATGCTCGTCTTTTTGCAAGGCAGCGGCAATTTGAGAGGCACGGATATATTTTTCTGTCGGTTTTTCTACTTGTCCAGAGATAATTAAAGGCGTGCGTGCTTCATCAATTAAGATTGAGTCTACTTCGTCAATGACGCAGAAGTTGAAGGGACGCTGCACGACATCATCCATGTGGGTAGCCATGTTGTCGCGCAGGTAGTCAAAACCCACCTCGCTATTGGTGACATAGGTAATATCGCAAGCATAGTTGCGCTTGCGCTCGTCTGGGGTCATGCTTTGTTGAATCAGTCCGACGCTCAACCCCAAGAAACGATGCACTTGACCCATCCATTCAGCGTCCCGCTTTGCCAGGTAATCGTTGACGGTGACTACGTGCGCTCCTTTCCCTGTCAATGCATTGAGGTAAGATGGCAGGGTTGCCACTAAGGTCTTACCCTCACCCGTTTTCATCTCGGCAATTTGACCTTGGTGGAGGATAATACCACCTAGTAACTGCACGTCAAAGTGCCGCATTCCCAATACTCTGCGTCCCGCCTCGCGCACGACAGCAAATGCTTCTGGCAGAATGTCATCCAAGCTTTCACCTTTTTCGAGGCGCTGTTTAAACTCTGCTGTCTTACCAATTAGTTGCTCGTCAGGGAGAGCTTTAATGTCTTCTTCTAATAAATTAATTTCTGTGACGTAAGGCTGATATTTTTTGAGCTTACGAGCGTTGGGATCGCCCAGCAAGGTTTTTAGCATGGTAGGTCAGGAGAACTTAAGGATTTCTAGGAAGTTTAATTTGTGAGTTTTGATTTTGCCATCAGCTCATACTGGTGGGACGCTAGAACTCAAATACTAGCCTTTTGGATGGACAAAATTGGTCAATTGTACAGTGTTTCGGCTATCGGTCTTGATATAAACTTTATAGATCGTATCATTTTACCCTAATTCTATAATGGTGCGGATAGGCGATCGCTTTTGGTCGGGAGTCGGGAGTGGTTCGAGTATGGGAGTTGGGGATAAGGAGGACAAGGAGGACAAGGGAGAATAACTACAAATGACCGATGACCAATGAGCAATGACAATTATGGGGAATTCTCCCATTCTGATGTAAGGCTACGGAAGTTGAAGGCGTTGGCGTTGGGATGACAGGTGACGCAACTGCTGAGTTGAGTTGGTTTTGGTAATTTGACTTTGGGATGCAAAGCTTTGAAATAACGCGAGTTGGCAATGCGGTATGGTATTTCTTCGTCTTGGTTGAGGGGACGGGAAGCAAATCTGAGATAATTCCACACTAGAATGCGGGGTGGATCGACTAAGGGTTTGATTTGTACGCCGTAGTGCTGGGTATCTTGTAGCAGCCGCTGCCAAGTTTGCACGGGTAAGACGGCTGGTGGAACGGCGATGTGGCAAGTCGCGCAGTTTTCCAAGTAGAGTTCTTGTCCTAGTTGATAGCGTTGGGGAACTGCATCAATGGTGTTAGCTGGTTGGGCGTGCGTTGCCATTGCTAAAACCCAAGCAGCAGCAATGCTCCAAGCTAAAATTAACAGAAAGAGGATCGCAGGCGATCGCTTGCTTTTTGGGCGATGTGGTTTCGATTTGAGGGCAGGTAACATAGTTGTCATTAGTCATTAGTCATTAGTCATTTGTAAGCAAGTTGGTGACTGATGGCAGTCAAATTTAGAAAATTTTACACTTTGGGTTATTAGTCATTAGTCATTTGTCAGCGAACAACTACCAACTACCAACTACCAATTACCAATTACCAATTACCAATTATCATGAATTATTCTCCTAGCAAATGCGATCGCATTCTACTCAAGTTTAATGACAGCTTCAAAAAAAGTCGAACAGATCTTTCAGCAGTACTCCTTTTTCCCAAACATCATTTGTGGGTTGGTTCGGATGAAACATCGACTATCGAACGTCTAACTTTTGTAGAGCAGCAAAACTGCTTTGCCGAACATCACACATTTCATGTTCAAGATTTTATTGAGCTACCAAAACCGGAAGACGAGGAAATTGATATTGAAGGATTAGCTTATCACGATTACTATCTCTGGTTTATTGGTTCTCATAGTTGGAAGCGCAAAAAGCCAAAACCAGAACATACTGATGTGGAGAATATTGAACGATTAGCTAAGATAAAAACGGAAGAAAATCGTTATATTATTGGGCGTATTCCTTTAGTTGATGGCAATTTGCGTCAGTCATGTCCCCACCCTGAAAATCCAGATGTCACCTTGACTGCGGCAAAAGTTAAACTAACAGAGGGGGGTAATATGCTTACTGAAGCTTTAGCAACAGATCTCCACCTTGGCGATTTTGTCAAGACTAATATTCCCGGTAAAGATAATGGTTTTGACGTAGAAGGAATAGCAATCTATCAACAAAAAGTTTTTCTTGGTTTACGGGGTCCAGTATTGCGGGGCTGGGCAGCGATCTTAGAGTTAGAGTTAGAAATAGATGTTCGAGAAGACACTTTAAAGCTAAAGCCAATTGGAGCAGAACAAAATCTTTATAAAAAGCATTTTGTTTATTTGAATGGCTTAGGTATTCGAGATCTACACGTAGATGAAAAAGATTTTTTAATCTTAGCGGGACCGACAATGGATTTAGATGGTCCAGTCCGAGTTTATCGCTGGCACAATGGTGTAAATATAGCTGAAAATACGCTATCTTACCCAGAGGTTATGTTAGAAATCCCTTTCGGTATTGGAGACGACCACGCAGAAGGAATGATTACGTTTAATGAATATACTCAAACTCCGTCGCTTTTGGTGATTTACGACGCGCCCGCCGCCGCAAGATTGGAGGGTGAAGGTGGCGTGTGGGCAGATGTATTCAGTTATCAGTAGAGAGTGACTAGTGACTAGTGCTAGTGACTAGAAAAGAGTAGTTAGCAATAACTTACGACTTACGACTTATTAAAGGTTTGTTGAGATGGCTTGCGTTGGACAGGTAGGAATGCACTGTTCGCAGACAATACAGCGCGATCGCGTGAATGTCAGTTCAAATGTGGCAGAATTAAGGGTTAAGGCTTCGGTGGGACAAACTCCGGTACACAAACCGCAGTCTACGCAAAGTTCGCGATCGATAGTAATTTCAGCCATTGCCGAAGAGACGTTGATGTTTTGCGATCGCATCCAATCAACCGCCGCATCGAGTTGATCGATATCTCCTGACAATTCTACAACTAACGTACCAACTTGATTAGGGGCAACTTGAGCGCGGATAATATTAGCAGCAACGTTAAAATCTTTTGCCAGTCTGTATGTCACTGGTACTTGTATGGCACGACGAGGGAAGGTCAGGGTAACTCTTTTTTTCATTAGGCAGGGAGTTGGGAGCAGGGAGTAGTTATGTCCTACTTCCGAATTTTCCTATCTTCTCTAATTTGTAACAAAAACCTTTGATGACCGTTCGATTAAAATGAAAACTGTTGCTTGATTAAGTTTTGATAAAAGCTTTATGAGTTTGAATACTCCAGATCCTCCAATTGAGCCTACTGAGTTGACGGTAGGAAAGCGGGTTAGAAATTTAATTGTAGTTTTAGTTGCGATCGCTCTGAGTGTCGCCTTATTCCTTGGCTTACGGACTCAAACGGGTGCAGTGACGCTAGCAACATTAAGCGATCGCTCGACACCGCTAGAAGTGGCTTTGAGCAACAGCAAGCCAACGCTGATGGAGTTTTATGCTGACTGGTGTACGGTATGTCAGAAAATGGTTCCAGATATTGCTCAGCTAGAACAAGAGTACGCCGGCAAGGTAAACTTTGTCATGCTGAATGTGGATAACAGCAAGTGGTTGCCAGAAATTTTGAAATATCGAGTTGATGGGATTCCCCATTTCGTGTATTTAGGTAAACAAGGAGAGGCGATCGCGCAGGCGATCGGAGAACAACCGCGCAGTATTATGGCAAGTAACTTAGAAGCGTTATTAAATGATGCCCCCTTGCCTTACACTTCCGCTAGCGGTAAAGTCTCCAAATACGAAGCAAATGTTACTCCATCCTCTGAAACTGACGATCCACGTTTACATAGCTCCCAGGTGGTGAAGTGATCGATGGTAGTTGGTAGTTGGTAATTGGTAGTTGGCTAAACTGTTAAGCTGTCACGCATTTAACTTGTACTATCAGTAAGATCGAAACGCTTACCACTACCAACTTCAGACATTTTGACTTTTAACTTTTGACTTTTGACTTACTTATTTGGGATTGTACGGCGAGTATTGTGCAAATTCCCAGCATAGATTAGTCGCATGTGTTGTTTCTAACACGCGATCGATGTGGAATTCTACCAAGCATTCCGCACCGATAAATTGTGCTATGCGATTAGTATCCCAGATAATCTTAGCCGTGCCAGTGAGCTGTAGGGTATGTCCGCAGACAAAATCAAGGAACAGTAAGCCGATTTGAGCATACTGGGCAATGTTACCAAGAGTGTTGAACATATTATTGCCCGTATAATCGGGAAATACCAATTCAGTCGCGTTCAACACTTGTACGAAACCTGGATATCCTCCCCGATGAGATGCATCAGCACTACTTTGGGGGTGGAAGCTAGCGATGAAAAATGTGTCTGCTTGAGTAATCCATTGCTGTTGTGCCGGAGTCAAGGCTGTATAACTATAAACTTCGGGTATCGCTGTTTGGCGATCGCTTTCAGCAACTAAATCTCTGGTTTGAATATATTTAGGACAGTTGAAATAGACTTGCTGAGTCTGCACGTCAATACGTCCATTTTGCTTCAGTTCTGCTTTGCCGTTAATCCGTAAGCGCCGCCGAGTCACTAAATCGATAACAAGAATACCGATATCGTCATGTATTGACAGGTTTTTTAGTAACGGATCGCTAGAATTAGCTGTTGTTTGAACCTGAACGAGTTGTTCTGCTACTACTTGTACAAAACCAGGTTTTCCTGTTAGCAGCGATGCCCAAACTTTACCATGTTTGTCAATCGTACTCGCGATCGCCAATCTTTGCGTGCGTAGAAAGTCGCGTGCAGTTGGATTAATACTCGCACCAATAATTTTAGTTAAATGTGCTGCTTCTGTCTGCACTCCCGCTTGTGCTTGAACTGTGAGTTCCCCTGCATGATAAGTTGATATGTTACGCATTTAGTTTACAAAATGTCTGAAACCAAAACACTCTGCATAATGAGTGTCACAATTTTGACTTTTAACTTTTGATTTTTGACTTACAGTCCTGGCATACTGACGTAACCTGGTAACCGCTTGATGCGATCGCACCAAGCGATAACGTGAGGATAGTTATCTAAAGCAACTTTTGCGTCTGCGGCTAGTCCGACATAGGGGAAGCAGGCAAGATCGGCTATTGTAGGATGGCTGCATTCTAACCACTGGTTATTCGTTAAATGGCGATCGAGAATTTGCAATACTTGATAAGCTTTCTGTTGAGTTAAATCTATATCCAATTGCCCTTTAAAGATAAAATATCTCCTCGCCGCCGCTAGACTATTGGCAATCTCATTCGCGGCAAAAGACAACCACTGCATAATTTTTGCGATCGCTTCAGGCTCTAGAGGTAACCAATCTTCGCCGCCGTAGCGTCGGGCTAGGTACACTAAAATAGCCTGGGAATCTCGTAATATTACATCACCATCCACAAAAACTGGTACTTGTCCGCAAGGGTTGAGTTGCAGAAATCGTTCGGTTTTGTGTTCTCCTGCCTTTAAGTTGACGGGTACTGACTCATAATCTAAGTTCAATATCGACAGCAACAGCCTGACTTTATGGCAATTACCAGATAGTACAAAGTCATATAGCTGAATCATTAGTTCCTCTATGTGGAGCGTCAATTTTTTTGTACCGATCGTTCGGTGTAAATTTACTATACCGATCGTTCAGTACAATGTCAATTAGAATCAAAAATTTTAATCTTTGTAAATGTCCAAAGCAGAAGCGATCGCCCAAATCTTAAAAGTCTTTCGGCAGTATGGTTATGAAGGAACAACCCTATCGCGATTGTCCAAAGCGACGGGTTTGGGTAAAGCCAGTCTCTACCACTACTTTCCCAATGGCAAAGAAGAGATGGCACAAGCCGTACTTAACTTTGTTGATGAATGGATGAAAGCGAATATTTTTGTTCCCTTAAAAGGTGCGGGTACGCCTCGCGATCGCCTAGAGAAAATGAGCGAGAATGTAGATCGGTTGTATTGCGGCGGCGAACAAACTTGTATATTAGCCGTGCTGTCTTTGGGAGAAGCCAAGGATTTATTTAACATTCAAATTCAGCAAGCACTTAAGAGCTGGATCGATACTTTAGCTGAAGTTCTAGTAGAAGCAAGGATCGAGCCAACACTTGCCCGCCAAAAAGCAGAAGACGCTATTATTCAAATTCAAGGCTCTCTCGTCTTAGCTAGAAGCATGGACGACACTGCACCCTTTCAAAGAGTACTGAAGCGGTTGCCAGAGATGTTATTGGAAAATGGTAATGGGTAGTTGGTAGTTGGTAGTTGGTAGTTGAGCGATAACTGGTCACTGGTCACTAGTCACTGCAATAAAGGCAACTTGAGCCGCAGCTTGTTCGGCATCTTTTTTTGAGCGTCCCGTCCCTTGACCTAGTAAACGCCCTTGCAACCAAACTTCAGCACTAAAACGCTCGAAAGCTCCGTGAGGCTGTAGAGATTCTCGGACGCGATATTCTGGCAAAATCTTAAATTGTGCTTGAGTCCACTCTTGCAGGGCTGCTTTGTAGTTGTGTCTTGCTGGATCGGTGCGAATTTCTGCTGCTAGTTGCTTAAAATGCGGATCGAGCCAAGGACGCACGAGTTCTTGGGTGCGGGTGCTGAGATAAAGAGCGCCGAGAACAGCTTCAAAAGCATCTGCTAGGCGCGATTCTCGTCCGGCTCTATCGGTAGAAGCACTGTTAGAAACAAGCAGATAGAGTTCCAAGCCGTATTCTGTGGCTAGTTGCGCCAAAATGCGATCGCTGACCAAAACTGACCGAATTGCGGCAAATTCTCCCACTGGACATTCGGGGTAAGTTTCCCATAAGACTTCGGCTGCTACGAGTCTCACAACTGCATCTCCGACAAATTCTAATTGTTCGTAGTTTGCTTGAGCTGAGACAGTAGGATGGGTTAATGCTAAATCTAGCAATTGCCAATTGATTTGAGCTGAGGTCGAGATTCCCAGTTTATTGACTAAGCTTTGTAATTGCTTTTGCCGACGCGGATAGAATAAGGTCATTGGTCATTGGTCATTGGTCATTGGTCATTGGTCGTTGGTCATTGGTCAATAATAAATAATAGACGATCGCTCGCCTGCTATATCTTCTATCTTGTCGCGATCGCGCTCAGGGAGACATGTGCGAAAGTCATCCTTAAGACACAGAGAAAATTTAACTACTGTGGTCTAATTACTACGGTCAGCTTCCCAATAGCTAGATACAACTATCAGTTTTGCCTTTTGACTTTTAACTTTTGACTTTTGAGGAGCGATTGCTATGTCCGTACTAGAAGGTACTTGGCAACACGAATACATTATCAGTAACGGGCTGAGGCTGCACTACGTCACCCAAGGTGAAGGTCCGTTGATGTTGATGTTACACGGCTTTCCTGAGTTTTGGTACTCTTGGCGACATCAAATCCCTGAGTTTGCCAAGGATTACAAAGTCGTAGCATTAGACTTGCGGGGATATAACGACAGCGACAAACCAAAAGCGCAATCAGCTTATGTCATGGCTGAGTTTATCAAAGATATTGAGGGTGTCATTAAGGGACTGGGATACGACAAGTGTATTTTAGTCGGACACGACTGGGGAGGAGCGATCGCGTGGAGTTTTGCCTACGCTCACCCAGAAATGGTAGAACGCCTAATCGTACTAAATATACCCCATCCTGCCAAATTTGCTGAGGGTTTCCGCACGCCGCAACAATTGCTGAAGAGTTCTTATATGTTTCTATTCCAGCTTCCTGTCTTACCAGAAATGCTGCTTCAAGCGGGAGATTACCAAGCAATTGAAAATGGCTTGAAAGGTATGGCTGTGAATAAGAGCGCTTTTACTCCCGCAGATATTGAGGCTTACAAAGATGCAGCAGCTAAGCGTGGAGCGCTAACAGCAGCCCTCAATTATTATCGCAATATGTTGCAACAAGGTATGACTAACCCAAATTGGGGTGTACTCAACGTACCAACATTGATGATTTGGGGTGAAAAAGATACAGCCTTGGGTAGGGAATTGAGTTATGGTACTGCTACTTACGTAAATCCATTCCAAGTTAGATACATTCCAGATGCTAGCCACTGGGTACAACAGGAAAAACCCGAATTAGTCAATGAGTATATGCGGGAGTTTTTGAGTAGTTAGTGAGTGGCTAGTGGTTGATGACTAGTAACTAGACTCTTTTCTAGCCACTAGCCACCAGTTACTAGTAACTAATACCTGATTGACATTTTAGTAATAAAAATTCATACTAAGGTAAAAATACTCAAAGAACTTTCATCAAAAGCAGGGTTCAGTCATGATAGATGGCTATTACGCTTTTGTACTGCGACGACTGGCTACAGTTCTGGCTGTAGTGATGTTGACTTTAAGCTCGATCGCCGCACTGACAGGAATTTTACTGGCATTTTACTACGAACCAACAGCAGGGGGAGCGTACAATTCTCTGAGGGCGATCGCAACTCAGATTCCTAACGGTTGGTTAATCCGACGGATTCACTCTCTTGCTGGTAATGGCTTAATCGGTGTCTCCTTGGTTGAAATCGTTGTCATGTTTTTAGGAGAAAGATTTCGCCCAAGCTGGATAACTGCCTGGATTAGCGGTATTTTACTAACACTTACTGCGATCGGTTTAAGCTGGACGGCAATATTACTTGATTGGACGCAAATTGGTTACTGGCGATTCACAATTGAGTTAGGTACGATTGAAGCGCTTCCAGCGATTGGTTCTCAGCTTCGTAATATTCTTACGGGTGGCGGCGCGGTAAATACTGTCACAGTTCAGCACCTGTTTACCATCCACAGTTACCTGCTTTCCGGTGGCGCGATCGTTCTATCTATTATTCATTTGACAGGTTTATTGCTACAGGAAAAAGAGGTGAAGCAGATCGAATCGGCAAATTAGATACCTTTAATGTTTAGATACCTTTAATGTAGAGACGTTACATGTAACGTCTCTACCCACACAAAGTCTCAGCGTGGTGGCGAATATGATCCCCCACAAAGGTAGAAATAAAGTAATAACTGTGGTCGTAACCTTCTTGCAAACGCAGGGTTAAAGGTTGTTTAACCTGATGACAAGCTCGTTCAAATATTTCTGGCATCAACTGTTGACTTAAAAACTTATCTGCTGTACCTTGGTCGATGAGAATTGGGGAAGTGTATTTGTTAGTGATTATTAGTTCACTTGCATCATAATTTCGCCAAGTTTCCCGCTCGGTTCCCAAATAATTTGTAAAAGCCTTTTGTCCCCAAGCACACTGCATTGGCGCAGCAATTGGTGCAAAAGCGGAAACAGATTTGAATAGTTCGGGGTTACGTAAAGCACAAACTAACGCCCCGTGTCCGCCCATAGAATGACCCAAGATTCCTTGTCGTTCGACTTGGACGGGAAAATGTGAAGCAATTAACGTGGGTAATTCTTTCACTACATAACTATACATTTGATAGTGCGATCGCCACGGTTCCTCTGTCGCATCCACGTAAAAACCCGCACCCGTACCAAAATCCCAATCCTTATCTTCTCCCTCAATGCCCGTATTGCGGGGGCTAGTATCTGAAGCCACTAAAATTAATCCATGCTCGGCAGCATACCTTTGTGCCCCTGCTTTAGTGATAAAATTTTCTTCGGTACAGGTTAAGCCAGAGAGAAAATAGAGGACGGGAACGGCTTGCGATCGCGCTTGAGGTGGTTGGTAAACTGCAAATCGCATTTCGATATTGCAAGTTTGAGAATGATGGCTGTAAAAACCTTGCGTACCGTCAAAGCATTTATATTCTGAAATTAAATTAATTTCGGTCATGAATTTTCCTGTATGGGCATTGCCCACTCTACTAACAATCGCTCGCTTCCAGCAATATATCTCTAAGAATTTGCAGGGCAACTTGAATTTGAGCGCTGTCAATAACTAATGGCGGACAAAAACGAATTGCTGCTTTGCCACAACCTAAGAGCAACAAACCCTTTAAAAAGGCAAAATCGATAATGCGATCGCGCCGCTCTGAATCTAACTTACCATCCGCATCCAAGACATCAAATGCTACCATCAATCCTTTACCGCGTGGAGGGGAGATCCAAGAAAATTGCTGTGACAGCTCCGTAAGCCCGGACATCAGCAAGTTGCCCATGTTTTGAGCATTTTCAATCAAACCACCTTCCAACAACCGTAAGGTTACGTTAGCCGCTGCACAAGCCACGGGATTACCTCCAAATGTCGTAGCGTGAGAGCCAGGTTGCCAAGTCATCAGGTGCGATCGCGCTAAAATTGCACCCAAAGGTAGACCGCTAGCAATGCCTTTTGCCAAAGTAATAATATCCGGCACTACACCCCAATGCTCGATCGCGAATAAGCGCCCAGTCCGACCCATTCCCGCTTGCACTTCATCGACAACCATCAAAATACCGTGGCGATCGCAAATCTGCCGAATTCGTTTTAAAAAACCATCTTCCGGTACGATATAGCCGCCTTCCCCTTGAATTGGTTCGACGAAAATTGCTGCAATATCTTCTGGAGGCAGAACGGTAGGAAAAAGCTTTGATTCTAGATAGTCTAACGCTGCATGAGTACCATAGGGAATGTGAGTCACTCCTGGTAATAGAGGACCGAAGTGCTGTCGTTGCACGGCTTTAGAACCCGTCAGCGACATTGCCCCGTAGGTACGCCCGTGGAATGCACCCAAGAAAGCAACAACTTGAGAACGTCTGGTATAGTAACGAGCAAGTTTCAGCGCCCCCTCATTAGACTCAGCCCCAGAATTGCTAAAAAAGACTTTTGCCGGAATCAGAAAAGGGGCGCGAGTTGCTAAATTTTCCGCCAACTCCACCATCGACTCGTAGTAAAAATCAGTTCCCGACATATGGAGCAAATTGGCAGCTTGTGCTTGAACTGCTGCGACAACTTCAGGATGAGCGTGTCCAGTCGATGCTACGGCAATACCGGCGGTTAGATCTAAAAATACGTTACCATCGACATCTTCCACCATGCAGCCCTCACCACGGGCAACCACAAGCGGATAGCCACGGGTATAGGAAGGAGAAGTAACAGCGCGATCGCGTTCTACCAATACTTGAGCGCGGGGACCAGGTAAGGAAGTCACTAAGTGAGGCACAAGCGGCAGAGGGCGTTTAGTTGGGATACTTAGCATAGAAAGGACAAGGGGGACAAGGGGGACAAGGGGGACAAGGGGGACAAGGGGGACAAGGGGGACAAGGGGACAAGGGG
>NZ_RSCK01000049.1:0-49785 GCF_003991895.1 Chroococcidiopsis cubana SAG 39.79 | reverse complement strand
GTCTTTAGATATCCATCCTCATGGCTTGCCAGCTCTACCTCCTACTATTTTTTGAGCCGTCGAACTCACGTTGAACAAAGTTGTCTTACCGCAGTTAGGGTTGCCGACTATGCCGATTGTTGGTTTGCTCATGGTCAGATGCTCCCGGCAATCTCAACTCGCAAGGCATCAGCTTCATCTTTGCGCAGACTCAGGTGAAAGCCTCGCACTTCAATTTCAGTCGGGTCACCCAACGGTGCGTGGCGCGTGACGACGAATTCAGTTCCTGGAGTGAGTCCCATTGCTAATAATTTTCGTTTGTAAGCGCGGGCTGCGGGTTCGTAGCCAACGACTTGCAGCGTCGAGCCAACGATCGCATCTCGAAGCTTGAGCGAGGATGTACTAGATTGGCTCATCTGGAAATCTCCATCTCTTATAGGGGCGATCGCGACCTGAATGTGACGTGCCATCTCTGCATTCACTCCGATCCGCTGCTCTTGAAGTGCCACAATCGCCGAGCCGCTACCAGTGCGGCTGATAACTTCTAACTGAGTACCAGGCATCAATCCCATTCCGATCAGGTGGCTGTTTGCTTCACCACAATTCAAACCAACAATGCTGACGCGATCGCCAATATTTGTCATTGCCAGAGAAAGAGTTAACCGATCTGGCATGGAATCGACCTCATCAGCTTTTCCGCGATCGCTAGACTCGCAAAAGAAGATAAACTTCTTCCAGTTCGGTCGCTGCCAATTTCGATGCCGAGGATTAATCCGATCGTCTTCGCCATCCATCAGACAATCTCCCGATGAAAACTATTCTGATTGAAAAGTATCATTAAAAAACTGATATATTTGAGAGTTTTTATCAACAATTAAGAATTAAGTTATTGTTATTTGTTCTCAAAAGATGAGCTTTAAAAAAGGAGTAGGGAGGCAAGAGAGCTGCTCTTGAGCTGTAGGGCGTAGACGCGAAGCGGCTTCTCGAAGAATAGCCCTTCTCGGAAAATGGAGGCGCAAGGTTGCTGAGGGAGAAAAACGACTTACGACTTACGAATACCCGACTTACGACTTACCAATTACCAATTACCACCCCTCATTGACAACTGTTCGCCGATCGCGAGTTTCTACTAACTTAATTGCACGGCTGACGCTTTCAGGTAGAATCACGACTAAACTACCATCAGTTGCAGCATCCAAGGCAGTGTTAATTGCTGTAGTTTCGTCGAGGATGGTTTCGTAGTGAAAATCGGGTTTTTCCTCTTCAATGCCTTGACGAATGAGTTCGGCAGCTTCACCACGGGGGCGATCGCGGGTGTCATCATCTTCTTTAACAATAATGCGATCAAAGATTCCTGCGGCTAGTCTACCCAGGTTAAGTAAATCTTCATCGCGGCGATCGCCTGGACCCCCCACTACACCGATCCGTTCTCCCGTATGATGCCGGACAAAATCACCCATTGCTTGATAACTCGCCCCATTATGAGCGTAGTCAATTAAAGCTTGATATTTGCCCAAGTCGAATAAATTCATTCGTCCTGGAGTTTGACTGGTCGATGGTTTAAAGGCAATCAAGGCAGCGCGAATATCCTCGATTTTTACACCTTGCACGAAGGCGGCTAGACTGGCAGCTAAAGCATTGGCGATCGCAAAGTTAGCTTTTCCGCCTAATGTCAGCGGTACGTTTACTGCTTGTTCGATCTGTTCCGACCAATCTTGTTTTCTAAATGTTAAATAACCGTTTTCGTAGACTGCGGCAAGTCCCCCTTGTTGGACATGCGACTGGACGATTTCGCGATCTGGCTGCATGGAGAAATAAGCGATCTGCGCCTTAACCCGCTTTGCCATCGCCGCCACTAAAGGATCGTCAGCATTCAGGACAGCATAACCTTCAGGCATGACTGTTTCTGCAACTACGCTTTTGACATATGCCAAGTCTTCCACTGTATCGATCCCGTCAATTCCTAAATGATCGGCGGCGACATTCAAGACAACACCCACATCGCAAGTCGGAAAGCCCAAACCAGAACGCAAAATCCCGCCCCGCGCCGCTTCCAAAATTGCAACTTCTGTCATCGGGTCTTGCAGAATCAACCTCGCACTGTGGGGACCCGTATTATCCCCTGCTTCCACAAGGCGATCGTCTATATACGTCCCATCGGTAGTCGTGTAGCCAACAATGCGTTTGGTTTGGCGAAACATCTGGGCAGTTAAACGGGTGGTCGTCGTTTTGCCATTAGTTCCTGTAATTGCCACAATCGGAATGCGGCTGGGAGTACCAGGAGGAAACAGCATATTTAAAACTGCTTCCCCCACCGGACGCGATAAACCTTGGCTGGGGTGAGTGTGCATCCGAAAACCAGGCGCGGCATTCACTTCAACAACTACACCGCCAACTTCTGCTAAGGGACGGGAAATATCGGGGGTAACAATATCGATGCCAGCAATATCCAGTCCGATGATTTTAGCCACTCTTACCGCTAAATAGATGTTATCAGAGTGAATTTCATCGGTGCGATCGATCGCCATTCCACCCGTACTCAGATTAGCTGTTGCCCGTAAATAGCAGATTTCTCCTTCTCTCAGCACCGTATCCAGGCTATACCTTTGCTGGCGCAGAAGTTCAAAACTGCTACGGTCTAATTCGATCCGCGTCATCACGTTATCGTGTCCCTGTCCTCGGCGCGGATTGCGATTTACCATTTCAATTAGTTCGTTAATCGTAGAACGTCCATCCCCCAGTACATGGGCGGGGACTCGTTCGGCAACAGCAGCAACTTTCCCATCTATAACTAATACGCGGTGGTCGCGTCCCGTGTAGTAACGCTCGACAATGACAGCCCGAGATTTTGAGACTACGCTTGCCGCATCGTAAGCTGCTTCTGCATCTCTCCAGGTATTTATATCCAGCGCCACACCTCTGCCATGATTGCCATCGAGGGGCTTAATTGCCACGGGAAAGCCGCCTACAGCATCGATCGCATTTTCTAACTCGTCAAAATAGCTAATCGTCATGCCACGCGGAACGGGAACCCCTGCATCTTGAAGAATGCGTTTCGTTCCTTCCTTGTCTCCCGCTAGCTCGATACCTAAAATACTAGTGCGATCGCTTTGCGTTGCCTGAATTCGATGCTGGTAGGCTCCATAACCTAACTGAATTAAAAACCTCGCCCCCAATCGCAGCCAAGGAATACCTCTTGCCTCCGCAGCTTTGACAATTGCTTCCGTGCTTGGACCCAGCGCCGCCTCTGCCCCAAGTCTCTGCAAATCTTGCAAATCTTGCCGTAAATCGTCGGGATGATAGCGTCCTTTATCTGCGATACTTTCGCACAATCGCAGGCAGCCCTCGCCGCATAGCGCCCCGCTTCTGGCGCTTGATATTCAAAGATGACGTAATAAACTCCACGAGTTGCAGTCTTTCTAGTACGGCTGAAACTCACGGGCATCCCAGCTAAAGTTTGCAATTCTAACGCCACATGTTCGACGACTTCCTCCATCCACAAACAGCCGTCCTGCAACCGATCTAAAAACTTTTCTCCCAAATCGCACTCGCGATCGCCCAAACTCGGTAACGCCTCAGTCAGCCCCTTTACAAAGCCAGAAATTCTATTCGGTTTGCGATCGCTCAAATCTTGCAAATCGAGACGCAAGACAATCAGCTTGTGGTCTTGGATACTCCAATAGTTAGGACCTTGTAACGTCTGAATCTTGAGTATTTTCATCGCAGTTTTTTGATTGACAACTAGCGATCTGGTCATTACACTATCATTTCTGACTCCACGTTTATCTTCCCATGACTTGCAAGAGAATTGTCAATCATTACTCCTAGCAATTTGCAGTTAATATCAAAGCTACTTAGCGTTCTTCTTCGCGTCTTTGCGTCTACTCTCCGAGAAGCCATTTCGTGTCTTTGCACGACACAAATCTTCTCTATAGCTGTAACTTGGTACAGTTATAAAAATGTATTCCTCATCATTTCCCTGAGAATTAAAGTACTAATTCCCACAAAAATCAGTAACCCTTGATACTAACTTACCTTTATAAAAAGCTACAAAAACTGCGATCGCCAAACCATCCAACTAAGTACGACAACAATCTAAAAGTGATTCTAACTCTGCAACCATTCTAAACGGATTCTTAGCTTGAAAAACAGATGCGATCGCAACTTCGTATGGATTTCTACCCATCTGCCTCACTGCTTTAATTGCTTCTCGGTTAGAAAAACCGCGACCACCTACCAACCAAGCCGCTAAAACATGACCCGTGCGCCCAATACCCCCACTGCAATGCACGACGACTTTCTCGCCCTGTCGGTCGGCTTCCAGTAAAAATGGTAAAATCTTCCCTGTCAGTGTTTCAGGCTCAGCCAGGGTAAAATCTTCAATTGGTGTCCAACAGACTTGTTGAGTGCCAAACTCTTGCGCATAAGTGCCAAGTAAATCTGAGTAGGGAGCGAGTTGCTTTTGGGGAAGCAGACAGCAAACTCGTTTGACATCTTGCCCTTGCATATATTCCAGCCAACCTCGTACTTGTGCTTCTGAATAGCCAGGTCGAGCCGAGCCGAATACAATTGTTTCTTGCTTGGAAGCTGGGGCAAATTTGTACATAGCCACTAGATTAATTTTGCTGTTGCAAAGCTTGAGTGAATACTACTGTTGCATCGTACTGGTCTGGTATATTCAAACAGCGCACCAATAGATCTAAATTTAAGTCAGGTAAAAACTCGCTGCTAAATATTTGCTCGTATCCATCAGAGCGTAGACGGTAAATAAATAATTGTCTACTGCGATAAAACCAGACTTCCGGCACTCCCCAGCGACGATATTTTTCTAATTTGTCTATCCCACCACTAGTAATAACTACCTCAATGGCAATATCTGGAATTTCTTTTTTAGTAACTAGATTATACGACTCATCAGGTTCTCCCCTCACACCTAATTCGCGGCTTCCCAGAGTATAGCTGCCGCAACGGTAAAAGCGAATGCCAATATATCTCAGGTAAGCTTCCAGCAAAAGTCCAACTGTTGATTTATACTCTTCATGCTCCGGCGAAGGTGTCATTATTTCTACAGTCCCATCCAGGTAAGTCAAGCGTACTTTTGTCTCTTCTAATAATGCTGCGATCGCCTCAAATTTCTCCCAGGAAATATCGTACAGCGTCACGCAATTGTCTTGAAGCTGTTGAGTTTGAAACATCTTTTTTCCTCCAAATATCGAGCATGAATCACAAGAGGAACTTTATCGCGGTGGAACAGAAGGACTCGCAGCAGCTTGAGACACCACCTCAGACGATGGCATTCTACTATGGGAAACCCACTTATTCGCGATTGGCATTCGCCAGCCAGTACCAAAAGCGCGATCGGTAATTTTTAAGCCAGGAGGCGCTTGACGACGTTTAAATTCCGCTTTGACGACGAGTTGCACGACGCGATCGACTACAGCCGCATCATGTCCAGCAGCAACAATTTGCGCCGCTGATTGATGCTCTTGAATCAACTTTTGTAAAATATCGTCCAAAGTATCGTAGTCAGGTAGAGAATCTTGGTCTAATTGACCTGGTTTCAACTCTGCACTGGGTGGTTTGTTAATGACATTTTCGGGAATTGTGGGGAGTCGGGAGTCGGGAGTCGGGAGTCGGAAATTGGTATTTACTCCCTCACTCCTCACTCCTCGCTCCTCGCCCCTCTCATTCAGCCACCGACAAATAGAATAAACGCGGGTTTTGGGAACATCTGCGATCGCGGCTAGTCCTCCATTCATGTCGCCGTAAAGGGTACAGTAACCCACAGCCATTTCTGACTTATTACCAGTAGAAAGCAGGAGATAGCCAAATTTGTTGGCAACCGCCATGAGTAAATTGCCACGAATCCGCGATTGAATGTTTTCCTCAGCAATGCCGAAGGGCGTATCGGCAAACAACGGTTCTAGAGTTTTGTCATAGCCTTGCATTAACTCTCCAATCGGGATAGTCTGAGTTAATATGCCCAAATTCTTGCCTAATTCCAAGGCATCTTGAACTGAGTGTTCCGAACTGTAGGGAGAAGGCATGAGTACGCCAAGGACATTCTCTTTACCTAGCGCTGCGGTGGCGATCGCTGCTACCAGTGATGAATCAATTCCCCCGCTCAAACCGAGTACGACTTTAGAAAAGCCACACTTGCGCGTGTAGTCTCGCACGCCTAAAACAAGTGCCTGCCAAATTTCCTCATCTAGATTTGCAGGCGTTGGAGCAATTTTACTTGGTTGTAAATCTCCTGCTTGCTCGTCGTATTCTACAATTAATAAATCTGTCTCAAACGCCCGCGCGCGGCAAACCATTTCTCCCGCACGATTAAAGCCAACGCTACAACCATCAAAAATCAGGTCGTCATTCGCTCCAACTTGGTTGGTATACAATACCGGAATTTGGTGACGCATAGAGCCATGTTGCAACATTGCTTCTCGTACCTGCTGCTTGTTGGCGCTATAGGGAGAAGCGGATAAATTCACAACCAGATCGACTCCCTGTTGAATTAACTCTTCAATTGGATTAATCGCATAGCTGCGCCTACCCCAGAATTCTTCGTCATTCCATAAGTCTTCGCAGATGGTGACTCCAATTTTGAGTGGTGCGTGATGTGTTGGCGCACAGTTGTGCGCCTCTACAAATCCTTCCAAAACCAGAGAATTAGCCTCCAATCCAGGTTCAAAATAACGGTATTCGTCGAATACGTCGTAGGTGGGTAGGAGGCGCTTGTGAAAGATTTGTTGAATTTTGCCTTTCTGTAGTAGAGCAATACTGTTAAATAATGGCTTACCACCAAAAGCAAGCGATCGCTCGTTGGGTTGAACGCAACCTACCAACACTGCCATTTGAGACGGTAATTCTTCAGCTAGCCGTTGCAAAGTTGCTCCCATTTGAGAGACAAAACTGGGGTCTAGTAGTAAGTCCCGTGGTGGGTAGCCGCATAAAGATAATTCTGGTGTCAGCAACAACCGCACGCTCTGTTTTTCAGCTTGTTGTGCTGCTGCTAAAATTTGCTGAGCATTTCCATTTAAGTCGCCAATTGTAGGATTAAGTTGAGCGATCGCAATTTTCATAATAATCAGTTATCAGTTATCAATTATCAGTTCATTCCAACTTACGACTTACGACTTACCAGTGAGGAGTCTATATCTTGCAATTTGGCGCAGCCGCTTAATGCCATTGCTAAACTGAGTTCGTCGCGTAAAATTTCAATGACGTGCTGTACTCCTGTCTCACCTGCTACGGCTAAACCCCACAATACGGGACGACCGATCAGAACAGCTTTTGCTCCCAATGCTAGCGCCTTTAAAATGTCAGTACCACGTCTAATCCCACCATCCATTAAAACCTCGACACGATCGCCTACAGCAGCGACAATTTGAGATACAACGTCAATAGTTGCGATCGCTCCATCGAGTTGTCTGCCACCATGATTTGAGATAATAATTGCCTCAGCGCCAACTTCTACGGCACGTATTGCATCATCTGGACGTAAAATTCCTTTGACAACAAGTGGCAACGGTACGAGCGATCGCAACCATGCTAAATCTGTCCAAGTTACGCCAGGATCGAGTTGTTCGGCAAAATAGGCAAACAAACCCGACTCGCCTTGACGGTGGGGGATATCTAAGTCTTTGGCTTGTAAATTACATAAATTGGCTAATTCCATGCCTTGAGGGAGGACGAATTGATTGCACGTATCCCTCTCTCGTCTCCCTAGAAATGGCGCATCTACGGTGACGCAAAGCGCCTTTGCACCACACTTATAGGCGTACTCCACCAACGCACGAGTTAAATTGCGATCGCGATGAATATATAACTGAAACCAAGTCTGAGGATTGGCGATCGCGACTTCTGACATACTCTTAGTAGACAGCGTACTCAACACCATCCCAATACCTGAATGAGCCGTCGCCTTTGCTGTAGCAACTTCCCCTACGGGATCTGCTAGACACTGAAAAGCCATTGGTGCAATCAGGATTGGCGCACTCAAAGATTGCCCTAAAATTGTCGTACTCAAATCTCGTTGACTCACATCCACCAACATGCGTGGATGCAATCGGTAGCGATTGAAAGCAATACGATTCTCCTTCAACGTCACCTCATCCCAAGCACCGCTAGCGTAGTAATCCCAAGCCATTTGAGATAAGCGATTTTGTGCCAGCGTTTCGTATTCAAATAGATTGATTGGGGTGGATGGAATCATAATTACTTCGATTCCCAATGCTTCAATTCTTCTTCGATAAAATAGCCGACTAAATCTCGATAGATCTTTTCAATTGCATCAGGATTTAGCTCGGCTTCTTCCGCCCAAATTCGTCGCTGTTGTAACATGGCATTAAACCGATCTATAGCCTTTACACCATCAGCATCTTTTTTAAATTGAGCCGCTGCTTTCACATAAGTAAATCGCTGACCCAGCAATTCTATAACTTGGCGATCGATCGCATCAATTTCTTGTCGAATCTCATGAATATTTAAACACTCTTCCGGTACTTTCATAAATCAGCTATCAGTTATCAGTGACTAGTGGCTAGTGGCTAGTCGCTAGCCACTCACCCATTACCCATTACCCATTACCCATTTAAATAAACACCAAAGGCTTATCTTTAAAAGGCGCAAATGCTGTCGCGTCAAATCTGTATAGACTAGCTGGACGACCTGCACCTCGCGATACTTTAATTCCCGTGTCGCATAAAAAACCTAATTTTAATAACTTGGCTCGAAAATTAGAATAATCAGAAAAGTTCTCGCCTAAAACTGTGGTATAAAGCTGATATAAATCGCTTAAAGTAAACATTTCCGGCAACACTTCAAATGCGACTGGACTATATTCCAACTTATTTCGCAAACGCCGATGTCCGTATGCCAAAATCTCATTGTGATCGAAAGCTAATTGTGGCACTTCCTTAACGGGATACCAAGCAATCCCACTCACTCCATCGGCAATGAGTTCTGCATCCTCAAATCTGACTAAGGCAAAATAACTCACGGAAAGATATCGAATTCCAAAACTATTAGCTTCCTCGCGCGGATCGCGGTGAGGTCCACCAAACGTATATAACTGTTCTAAATAGAGATTTTTGGCTCTAATTTTTTCTGCCAAAATTCGATAAGCAGCATTTTCTAATGACTCTCCTTGACGCACCAATGTACCAGGTAAACCCCAGTAATTTACAAAAGGTTCCTGATGGCGCATAACTAATAGTACTAAAAGCCGATTTTGAGAAGTATCAACGGAGAAAATAACGCTATCAACTCCAACTTTAAAATCAGCTAAAGGTTGCGAACTTATCGGATCGATAACTTTTCTTTGGGTGCGTCCTGGCATTTGTACAAATGCTGTTGGTGAATGTATGCCTTGACTTGTGGGGTAACGGCTTCTGGATCGCAGCGATCGCGATACGCTGTAGAAGAGACATCTAAACCAGTCAAATCGGCGATCGCAATCTTTGCCCCTAACTCGCGTAAGCGTGCCAAATCCGATTCCTCTATCCCATATCCTGGGCGCGGTATGACTAGTAATTGTACCTGCTGTAATAAATCTTTAATTCGATACCAGCGTGGTAATTGTTCGATTAAATCCGCACCAATAACTAATGTTAGTTCTACCTGTCCCCATTGTTGCGCCTTTTCCACTGTTTCCAGCGTTCGATGGCTGCTCAACTCCTGATAAAACCCAATATTCTGCCGTTGAGGATCGATCTCGGCAATTAACAGTTGCAACATTTGAGCGCGATGTTGTAACGGTGTTTGCTGCGACTTAAACGGGTTATCTGCTGCCCAAACCGCTACGCGATCGTAACGTTCTGCCAGCCAACACAAAATTGCTTGATGTCCTGCTGTCGGTGGATCGGCACTCGTACCAAATAAAGCAATCCTCATTATCTTCCTTCGCTAGCTACAATCCTGCGCGGTTGGTGTTTTGTTGTCTCTGTCAACTCCTGTAAAGCAGCAGAAATTTGCACCTCTACTGTTGTAGGATTATCGAGTTGCCTGCACTGGGTAGGTAGGCTTTCGACTGTCGCCGCCGTTCGTTGGCGAATCTGAGCGATCGCTTCTGGTGGCTGTATGATTTTCCCTCCCTGCATCACCATTTGCAGTAAAGGTTGTTCGCCCGATCGCGGATTTTCCGTTATTAATCCCAGGCGATCGCATTGTACAGACGTTCCATGTAGAGACGTTCCATGTAACGTCTCTACATGGCGAAAAATCTGCTTGCGTCCAGGATAAGTCATTTTGCCGCTTGATTCTTTCATGACTGGAATGCCGTCAATTTCCACCAGCTTGTAGACACCATTCACAGGCGCACCCGTAACCAATCGCGTTCCCAATCCATAACCGTCAATGCAAGCACCACTTGCTTTCAGTCTGGCAATCTCCCACTCGTCTACGTCACCACTGGCGAAGATTGGTACACCAGGGAGGAGCGATCGCACCTGTTGCGATAGAGTTAGCAAATCCCCCGAATCGATTCTCACCCCAGCCAGTTGCATTTTGCCTGACTGAATTGATTCTGCTAAGGATTGAGCGGCGGCGATCGTATCGTAAGTATCAATCAATAGCGGTGCGCCCGGAAAATAGCGATGGAAAGCTGTAAATGCCTCAGCTTCGCTACCTGCTGTAGCTGCAAGTGCCATCACTAACGAATGTGCCATCGTCCCGCTGGGTTTTTGCCCCAGTCGTACCGCTGCTAGTACGTTCGATGTAGCATCTAGTCCTGCTGCTAAAGCTGCGCGGGCTGCCCACAGAGAGGCTTGAGGACTAAATGCCCGGCGCGTCCCAAATTCTAATAGCGTTGCCTCCGCACCCGCAACATCCCGCATTCGAGCAGCGCGTGTAGCTACCAAGGTTTGGTAATTAATAGTATTGAGGAGGTATGTTTCTACTAACTGCGCTTGCCACAAAGGGGCTTCGACTCGTAACAACGGTTCGTGAGGAAATATTGCCGTTCCCTCTGGTACAGCCCATACATCACCCGTAAACTCAGCCTCAGCCAGCAACGACCAAAATTGTTTGGGTGCGTGCTGAAACAGTCCCGTAGCCTGCAAAGCTGCAATCTGTTCGGGGCTAAACCTCAGTTTTTCCAGATATTCCAATGCTTGCGCCAAACCCATCGCGATTAAGTAACCAAATCCTTGGGGTAAGCGACGCACTGTCAATTCAAAACTCGCCTGAGATTGTTCCAACCCTTCACCAACATAGCAAGCTGCCATTGTTAGCTGATAAAGATCGGTCAGCAGGCTGTAATCAACCTCTGTCAGCGTCAAGGCTCGATCTTCTCGTTCTTGGAGTATGGTGTTTTCCGCAACGTTCCAGCGTGAACTCGTCATCTCATCGTTCTCTCATGGCAGCGTTGTTTTAATTATAGTAATTTCTACCAAAAATATGTCAAGTCTTTTTGGGCAGTTATTTAGTTGTTAGTCGTTAGGTAATCAGTCGTTACGTAATTGGTAATTGGTAGTTGGTAGTTGGTAGCTGGTTGATGGTTGACGGTTAACTGACAACTGACTAAATATATACCTTTCTTAATGGTGATTTCAGAAGAAATCCAACTGTAGAAAAAGTAATTGTAGAGAGTTTTATTCATATAAAACAAGAATACTGATAAGTTAGCGATCGATGGCGATCGCACGATCGCAAAAGACTTGTTACAATATCTAGCCAAGGACTAATGACAGTCATAATAAACTATTTGAGTCGGCTGTATAACGAATTACAAACATCAACAAATAAGTATTGCGATCGATTGCAATAGATTGAGTAACGCTCATAATTAGCCGATAACAAACATAAAATAAGAATTCATACAGCTATCTCATTCATCCTCACTTCTGGAGATGAACTATATGAATATTTCCAAAATGCTAGACAGCGCTGCTCAATATATTATTGAAGCCATGACACGGATTTTTGGTCCTAGCGATGATGCATATCCAGCTATCGGTACGCAGCCTTTTACAGGAGAACCCTATAAACATCGTCGTCACGCTGATTGGTAGACAGCCGATTGAAAGACAACCAATTGAAAGACAGTAGTATTGAAAGACAATAGTAGGGGCGTACTGATGTGCGTCCCTATTTGTATACTTGACCCGCACGACCGCTCCTCTTCCTGGCGCTCAATCTCCTTGTGGATATTCCTGCCATAGATCGGTTAGCTCTCGCAAGCTTTGATGGTTGCCATTACCTAAAATTAGATGATCGAGTATGGGAATACCTAATAATTGCGCTCCCGCTAATAACTGGCGAGTCAATTCAATATCTTGCGAACTCGGTTCGACATTGCCTGAAGGGTGATTGTGAGCCACAATGACTCGCGTTGCCCCTTGACGAATTACCTCGCGGAAAATTTCGCGGGGAGAAGCAAGAGTTTCTGTTGCCGTACCAATTGTTATCACCTTCGTCCCAATCAGACGATTTTTTACATCTAAAAGTAAGACGGCAAAACGCTCCTGCGGTTGCCACATTAAATCTTGACTCAACACCGCCGCCGCTACTGCGGGACTTTCTATTAGTTGACGGTCTAAAGGACGAGACTGAAACACCCGCTTACCCAACTCAACTGCTGCCAAAATGGTTGTTGCTTTAGCAGGACCAATACCATCAATTTGCATCAGTTCTTGAATGCTGACTTCTCGCAACACTGCTAAAGGTTCGCGTTGATTTTTACTCAATTCTTGTAAGATATATTGCCCTAATCCAACCGCGGAAAGTTTTCCTGCTCCTTGCCCCGTACCGAGCAAAATAGCAATTAACTCGGCTGTGGCTAAAATTTGCGCTCCATGAGTTATGAGCCTCTCACGGGGGCGTTCTGTAGTTGGTAAATCGGCAATTCTGAGGCAATAGGTCATAAAGAAAACGATCGCTCGGGCGATCGCAAAGGATAAAATTTCATATTGATAGCTTTTTGTCAACTACCAATCGCTATACTTTTTATTTATCCCCAATTAGTTAAAAAAATCACGATTGAAATCAGTAGATCTCCTGCGTGAATACTTGAATTGTCATCCACACGCGAAGCGAAACATCTGGGAGGTTCTTCACTACACTGCGTTGCGTACCCTTCGGAAAGGCTTCGCCAACAGAATGACATCCATGATTTTTTGATTCATGCAGGAGGTCTAGTTATCAGTTAACCGTCAACCAATTACCAACTACCAACTACCAACTACCAATTACCACTAAACAATCCGAGCGGCTTTGAGCATGTGATAGGAAATTAGAAGTTGAGTTAAGGCGAGTGGATAACTTTGCAGTATTTCTCCGGTTGTTCCCACTAACTTACCCAGATCGGGATTGCTATCCGTACTGCAAAATGGGATTAAGGAAGGAATTTCGCTACACAACATTCGTTCTAAGTGAATTACGTCTTCCTTGGTGGCATGACCGTCAATTTCGAGGACATCGACTGGCTTACCCATATCGCGATCGAGTTCTAGGCGAATTGGTGAGGTATAGTTAGCTCGATTAGACTGAATGATTTCGGTAAAACCTGGATGGGGAATGGTCGGACGCAGAACTAGTCTGACGTTCAAATTCTGTTGACTGTTGCTCTCTTCTGCATCTTCGCGCGGTGGATAAAAACTGACTACAATATCAGACCACTGGCGCTGGGGACGGATAAAAGCTTCAGAATCGGGTTCGCGCTTTTTTAATTCTCCCATGACTTGTTCTGGAGTATAACCGCGCTTCATGGTGTCGCGCTTAACTTTCCAAGTTGCCCGCAGCGATTCGGGTGGCGCAAGGTAAACTTTGACATCATAGCTATCTCTCGCACCCCGGGTAGAATAACCGAGCAAGCCTTCGACGATCACAAATTTATCCGGCTTAATATACTGTGGTGGCTCAAACGTACCTGTGTTGTGACTGTAGACTGGTTTGAGAATTGGCTGTCCCGTTCGCAAGAGAGACAGGTGTTGTTGCATAATATCCAGATAGTTGCAGTCGGGATGTAATGCCGTAATTCCTAGCTCTTTACGTTGGACGCGATCGTAGCGATGGTAATCATCGGTACAAATTACCGTGACATTTTCTTCACCTAGTACCTGAGCAATTCCTTTAGTTAAAGTTGTTTTGCCAGCGGCACTATCACCAACAATACCTAGCACGATTGGACGATTGCTCATGGTGACTCCTACGAAGCTAAAAAGGCTAGCCAAGGTAATTCTTGGATTGGCTTTATTCTAGGCAAGAATGCAGAGCAACTCAACAGTCATTAGGGAGTAGGGAGTAGAGAGCAGGGAGCGCACGAGCAGGGAGTAGGAAGCAATCTATATTAATTCCGAATTCCGTCCGAATTCTGAATTCTTTGAGTGGGTTGATTTGGTGGAATTCGTTCCGTAGAGATTAAGGCATCTATGACAGATTTCACTACGGGAACGGCTGTGGTGGAACCGCGAATTAGTTGACCTTTAGGTACTTTGGTCGGTTCGTCTATGACTGCTAAAATAACGTAGCGCGGAGCATCTACGGGTAAAATACTCACAAAACTAGTAATTTTGGCTGTACTATCGTAGCCACCTCTGGCACTGGCTTTTTGAGCCGTACCCGTTTTACCCGCAATTCGATAACCGGGAATCCGAACACTTTTCCCCGATCCTTGTGTAACCACAGTTTCCATCATTTCTAGTACTGTTTTCGCAACTGAAGGAGAAAACACTTGCTGCGGTGTTGGTAAGGTCGGTTGCCATTGAGGATGACCATTGGCATCGAAGCGCCCTCTAACGACATGAGGAGTGACGAGTTTACCACCATTGGCTAAAGCAGCGTGCAACTGGACGAGCTTAATCGGCGTGAGAGCAAAACCTTGACCGAATGAAGCGGTAGCTGGCTCAATTGGGTAAGTAACAAACTGCTTTTTACTTTTAATTTGACTGGGAGCAACGGCAGCTAAATCTGTAGCGAGAGATTGCCCTACACCCAATTTTTTCAACCAATCATAGTAGGTAGCTGGCGGAATGCGTTGTGCAATTTGTACCATTCCGACATTACTAGAATGTTGAAGAATGCCAGCGACAGAAAGCTCTTTGTAAGGTTCTGGATCGGCATTTTTAATGATCCTTCCGCCTATTTTTATCGTGTCTGGATCGGGAAAGATTTCATTAGGATGAATTGCTTTTAGCTCCAGCGCGATCGCCACGTTCAATGGCTTAAATGTCGATCCTGGTTCGTATAAATCTGAGATTGCCCAATTCCGAAATAACTCAAAATCAAATTTGTAAAATTCATTTGGATCGTAAGATGGTTCGTCCACCATTGCCAAAATGCTGCCGTCTCGCGCATCCATGACAATAACGCTACCCCGCTTCGCCTGCACTGCCTTTAACTGCTTACTGAGAGCTGCTTGAGCTGCACGCTGCAAGCGCAGATCTACAGTCAATTCCAAGCGTGTATCATCAACCTCGGCAAAGTTATCGGGAACGGAATAACTCATAATTTCGTTATTTCCGTTCCTGGACAACGATGGAATTGGTTTGACCAAGCTTTCTAGTTGCTGATTGTGACTCGCTTCTACCCCTGCCTTGCCTTCACGATCCGTATTCACATACCCCACTATGTCTGCTGCTAGAGTGTGTTGCGGATAGAAGCGCGAAAATTGTGGAACTAGCTCAAGACCTCTAACTTTCTTACCATCAATCGTCAAGCTATCGATCTGCTGGAACATTTCTTCTGGGACAACTGAAGTCAAGCGAATTGAATTACTAGGTTGATTGAACCGCTTGACAAGCTGAGCAGGAGAACTCTGGAGTAGGGGTGCTAGCCGGTCGGCAATTTTTTCTTTGGATACATTAAATTGACCGGGACGAGCATATAAGTGATAGACCAACCGATCCATCGCCAGTACATTTTGATTGCAATCTACAACTGGGCGACGGATGACAAACCCAGGCATACTTGTCAACTGCTGTTTGCGTGCTTGTGCAAACAATTTTGGTGCGTGTATGACTTGCAGCCGATACAATTTTATTCCCATTGCTACGCAAGTTCCCATCAGAACACTCCATACAAGTAGCAGCCGCAATAAGGGCAAGCGGTTGCTCTTTTGTTGCTGATTTGAAACTGGCTTTTCTACCGTCCGAGGTTGCTTCAGCCGTTGGCGATGCTGAGGGCGGTTTGCTTGGCTGCGATCGCGGTTTTTAGCAGTACGACGCTGACGACGGGCATCAGAAGAGGGAAAGATAGACATTTTCAGTAATGCGTGGTGAGGGAGCAGGGAGCGCACGAGTCGGGAGTCGGTAGGGGCGAGTTTGGAAACCCGCCCGTAGGGAGTCGGGATAAGAGAGCTGAGGGAGCGAATAACATAAACTCTACACCCTACACTCCACACCCCACACCCTGTTCGCTGATAACTGATAACTGTCTAATAACCGAGTGGCAAAGAAGTCAAACGAGGAGGTTGAGTTGCGGGTGAAATTGGCTTTGGCGCTCTGTTAGTCTGGCTGGCTGGCTCTAGGGCGATCGCCTCAGCAGGGCTAGGATACACGAGTCCCGTTTCTGGTTGCTGTGCTTGCGTTGCTAAATCGTTTTTTAGCACTTCATTTTTTTGCATCAATTGCCGTTCTTGTTTTTTTAAGTCTTCTAGTTGGCTGCGCGCTTCTTGCCACGAGCTTTGGGAGTACGCCGACCAGCCATAAGCTACCAGTAATGCAGTCACTAATAGAGCAGTCACAGCCGCACAGCGATTTTGTAAGTGGCGTAAACTAGTCAGCCATACAGGAGCCGAGCGCGAACTACTCAAAGATCTGACGCTCTTAGCATTAGCAGGCACTGGTTTTTGCCGCTGGCGACTGGAAACACGAGTTTTAGGAGCCTTAGCCATAATACTTAGCCATCATACTTTGGGCAGATGAACACCCCAATTCTAATGGCAACTTTCTCTAACAGATACTCTCGTCAACTTTGTTAAAGAAATTTATTCACTGAAGAAGTCGCCAGAGAACATTCTGTCTCCTGTCTTCTGTCTCCTGTCATAAAAGTACTGTATTAATTTCTCACACTCAAAGTTACGTCCAGAGAGGGAAGATATTTGACATCAGGAACGACTTAAATAAAACTTTAATTTTGAGGGTATGGCATCCATGCTTGAAGTATAAGCTTTATAAATGAAGCTCTGTGCTGCAAGTAAATAAATTCAACCAATCGTCAAAACCCTCAGTCCAAGCTGTATATCAGCCGTCAACTTAAGCCGCTATAGTTCCGGTAGTGTAAAAAAAGTCAACAAATGCGGTATCGTGATCAAGAGCGGCTCGTTCATTTTTACCGCATTTGGTGAAAGAGGAGTTATGAACAAAAAATTCATCGGTTTAGCTTTAGTTTTCAGCTTATTGGGCGGCTTTTTAGGAGCCTGTGGTGATGCTGGTGGTGGTGGCGGTACTGGTACTAGCCCCTCTCCGGCTGAATCCCCTTCTCCTGCTGCTACCCCCTAATTGCAGCGATCGAGTCAAAAGCTCGCTCTCTATTAATTTTCAAGATCTCCTGCACAGCAACAATTCTCAGCCTTATCTCCCTGTGAAAGCTGCTGTTGTGGGGGAATTTTTTTTGGTAGTTGGCTAGTGGCTAGATTCTTTATCTAGCCACTAGCCACTAGCCACTAGTCACTTAATTCTTATACTCGTACCGCGATCGCCCAGGGAAGCAAAATCTAAACTCTCTCCTGCTTCTAAGGCAGCGCGAATGGCACTTGTGTTTGGTTCGATTGAAGTGGTTGTGAACCGTTCGGGGAGTTGCTGCGGTGAGAGATCTGGTTTAAGGATTAAGGGGGCTTTACCGCCATTTTTGGATAAAGACAGTCGATAACGAGTAGTTTCAATCGTCTTGAGTTGCTGCGACTCAAAAAACCATTTCAATCGCTCTTTTAAGAGTTGCGATCGCCTTTCGTCCGCTCTAGCTAGCTCCATTAGACGTTGCGCTTCTGCTTTTCTTGCCTCAGCACGCGCTTGCATTTCCGAGATCAAAGCCGCGTATCCATCCAACTTGCGATCGCGTTCTGTTCCTAGCTGTTGTAACCATTCGTTGAGGAGTTCTTGTTGTTGGGTGTCGTCTCCAGCTTCATCTAGGATTTCATTTAATCGCTCTAAATCTTCACCAATACTAAAGAGCGATCGCGATCTAGATTGGGGCAAGTTATTTTCAGATGAATTTTTTTCGGCTGAATGAGATGGAGTCACCTTTCAAGTGTCCTAATTCAATTGGTCATGGGTAATTGGTAACGCTCGTGCAAGTCAAAAGTCAAAAGTCAAAAACTCTACACAAATGACTAATGACTGACTACCAATTACCTCTCATCATAAGCAAATAATTATCAGCTTTCTTGCAGAATCGGTTGGGCTTCTGGTTTCGGTAAGGAACGGAGGTGATTGAGAAATTGTTGTAGTTCCTGCTGGCTGAGCTGCTGACGGCTGGATTTGCCAAATTTATCTTGTAAGTATAGTCGTCCTTGGGTACTCGACCAACCGACACGCTTTAATTCTGCTGTGGTTTGTTCCAGCAATACCGAGTCTACTTTGCTAGGATTGACGACATATCGATTCATCGGCTGTCTGGAATTGAGCCTTTGTGGTGTCCTTTCTGGATCGTCATCTGATGGGAGACAAAAGCAAGAACGGACGGCGTATTTTGTGGCTCCTGTAATTGCTTTATATACAGCTTTATCGCCAGTAGGACGACTATCTTTCCACGAATAGTCTTCGGCGTAACCTGGCGCGCTGACACTTAAAGACTCACCTGTTTCTGTATCTACAATCGTTAGGCGGACGACTACTGAAGCTCGTCCCGGCTCGATGTGAGATTCGATACAATCGGCGATCGCAATTAATCCTTGTTCGCTACAGGCTTTGTGTACTGGTAGAAGAACATCGCCAGCAGTGGTGTAGCTATATTTCTGAAAGTCGTTCCAACCAGTTTTTTCTAGAGGTTGCAAATTCTTTTGTACGGCTAAAATCTTTTTATATAGCTGACTTTTGGTATGAGTCGCTGTTTCGCTGGTTGCTGTGGCGCTAGTTAATGTTTCGCTCATAACGCTATCCTTGGTGGTGTTACCTCAAGCTGGATTCAGAGGCGATCGACTCCGTTCGAGCTGTAAGTGAAAATATACCTCGCCTACTATTATAGTACATATGTACTTAAATCTGATTTCTATACCTCCTCTATTACCAACCTAGCCTGGTAATCTGGGAATAGAGCAAATTTCAAGCAGGCTATGGAAGTTTTTCAGGCTAAAATCGAGCATCGTGAACCGATAGCTATACTATTTGACCAATATCGCGTTTTTTATGGACAAGCATCGGACTTGGCAACTGCAAAGATTTTTCTGCAAGAACGATTGCAAAAACACGATTCTGTCATCTTTGTTGCAAGCGATGGACAAATTGTCGGATTTACTCAGCTTTACCCCAGTTTTTCTTCAGTATCGATGCAACGAATTTGGATTTTGAACGATCTATTCGTCGTCGCAACGCATCGTAGACAAGGAATTGCCAAATTATTGCTGACAGCAGCAAAGCAGTATGCTCAAGAAACTGGAGCAATCAGAATGACTCTCGCCACACAAATTTCTAATCTCTCAGCACAAGCTTTGTATGAATCACTCGGATATACCAGAGATGAAGAGTTTTATCACTATTCGTTGAGAGTTAGTGAGTAATGCGTGGTGCGTGACAAGAATTTCATTTAATTCTTCTGACTCCTGTACGGGCGGGTTCACCCACAATCTTCGTCGGAGTCAGAGATCTTTGGTGAACCCGCCCCTACGACTCCTTCTGATAACCGATAACCGATCGTCTTTGCAACCAAACTGCCCGCAGTCCAGCAGCTTTCGCACCATGATAATCTTCTTGTAAGCTGTCGCCTACGTGCCAAGCCAAATTTGCCGAACATTGATGTTTGTCTAAAGCAGCAGCAAAAATTTGTGGATCGGGTTTAGCCGCACCAACTTCGGTAGAAATTGTTACGGAAGTGAAAAACTTGGATAAATCCAAAGCTTGTAAAACCGAATGCAAGCGTGAATCGAAATTAGACAACACCCCTAACTCAATGCCTAATTTCTGCCAAGATTGCAATGCTTGTAGCACGTCGGGATAAAGTACCCACGGTTTTGCTGTGGAAAAATGTACGTACAGTTGGCTGAAATAGCCAGAAAAATCAGTAAAACTATCTAAACATTCAGCTTTTTGAAAAGTATTTCGCGCGATCGCTTCCCACCATTCAAATTCGCATTGAGGAAGTTCCTCTGGCTGCTTGCCAGGAAATACAGGTGGTGGTGCAGTTTTGAAACTTTGATAAAAAGCACTGTTGACACGATCTGCTGGTACGGTAACGCCAAATGGTTGTGCGATCTGAGCGTACACTTCACCAACACTGCCTTTAACTCCAAACATTGTCCCGACAGCATCGAGAAAAATAACTTTAGGTTGCTTGACATCACTCAGTTCGCTATCCATCGTGCTTCTTACGATTTGTGTCATTTTGTAAAATTTATGAAATAATCTATCAATAGAGGGAGTTACAAATTGTAAAAATAACTAGCAGCAAAATATAAATGAATCTGAGTAGCTTAGCGCAGCCATTGCTCAAAGAAAAGCAAGAAGAGTTAGATATTCAAGATTTACAAGGTTTATGGCGAATTAATTGGAAAATCGATCGCATTACACTGTACTCAGGAATTTACACGCGAGTAGACCAAGTGTTTATTATTTGGGCTGTCATTGTTGGCGTTATGTTTGCCACAGCGCAGTTTTTACCGATTAATTGGACAATCCAAGCGATTTGGTGGTCGAGCTTGACTATAGTTGGTGCGATCGCCATGATGAGTCTAACTTGGTTTTGGGCAGGAGTGGAACGTCTGCGTTGGGTCGTCTGTGGTTGGGCAATTTTGGTACTAACGGGTGTGGTTTTCACCGATTTGGGGATATTTCTCGGTTGGGGTGAGATTTTAATCCACTTATGCCCGATGTGGTTGAGTTTGAGTGCAATTGGTTATTTGTTTACGGGCATTGGTTTGCGATCGCGTGCTTTATGCTTGGCTGGATGTCTTCACTTTTTGAGCGTTGGTTTCTTATCTTACGTCGGCGGTTGGCAGTTTCTCACAACTGGTGCGGTCATGAGTTGTAGTTTACTACTGCTAGCTCAATTACAGTGGGATATGCGATCGCCAATTGAATATGCACTACTGACTTCCGCACAGCAGCAGTTTAACCGCCAGCAACACCAGCAAAGAATTCGGCATACCCCTACGGGGAAACAAACTACGGAAGTCGGAATTCGGAAATAAAATCTTAAAAAATTGTTTCAAGCTATACAGAATTTCTGGCATCGTCCATAATTAAAAGTACAAACTATTAGCGAACAAACCGCTAATGTTGTTCAACCAGAGCAGAAATTTTGCTGTTTAGTCTGCTAATTTTCGCCCGAAGGAGAACGATGTCAGGGTAGAAAATGGTTGCCCCAAACTCGCGAGTGTTTAATTGACCGTACAACTTAATTGTTGGTAGTGCTGGTATTGGTGTAGGGTTTTTATCGTTTCCCCTGCTTTGCAGTCTTTAGAGGGATGTGAAACCATCCACTTAGAACAGCCTGACAAGACTGACAACTATAGCTATCGCCAACAAGCAAATCAAAACATTACCGTTACACGCTTTAACGAGAATGTGTATCATGTGTCTCCGTCTGTAAATTCTGTATCCTTGATAATACTTTTCAATTTCCCTCAAGTTCACAACACTTGAGGTTTTTATTTTGGAGGTTTTTTATTTGGGATGTTTATTTATACCAATTCGATTTATCCTTGCACTAAATCGGTCGCTCATAGCCCCCCTTGTTAAGCGGGGTTGGGGGGATCTTCCGTGGCGCAGTCAGAGCAAAATGATATTAGGTAAAAATACTTTTAATTAGGTAAAAATACTTTTATTTCTGAATTTCTAATTCTTGTCTTCTGTATTTCGCCTGCAAGCGATCTCACTCGTTCTGCTAATCGGTAGATCTCGATACTAACCATTAGCAGTTCCAATGTACGCTTTCAAACCATCAACGGGAATCAATTTTAAGCATAGCTATTCTCAATGATTTTCCCTTTATAAGAAAAATTTATCTAACTTATCGCATAGTTTATTAGATAAATAAGTTCTTTGTAATCCATATAAGTGTAAGCTTTGATTAATTGAAAAATTAAAACATCATAAATCTGCTTGGTTTACATATTCTCAGCTACACCCGTGGCTTTTCCAGGCAGATTCAATGTATTCAGAGTTTGAGTCGTTTTACGCAGTGAGTATTTATACCGATGGCTGACACCTTCCTCCAAACCATCTGGTTAGTTCCCATTTATGCCCTGATAGGGGCAATTTCGACTATTCCTTGGTCACCGGGAATTATTCGACGCACGGGACCCCGCCCAGCAGCATATATTAACTTGGTAACGACTGCTATTGCTTTCACCCATGCTTTAATTGCCCTGAGCGCATCTTGGAACAAACCAGCTCAATACTTATATTTTTCCTGGTTGCACGTAGCCAATTTTGACTTTACGATCGCCGTAGAAGTTTCTTCACTTACGGTAGGTGCGATCGCTTTAGTTACAGGCTTAAACGTGCTGGCGATCGTCTTTGCGATCGGCTATTTAGAAATGGACTGGGGGTGGGCGCGTTTCCACGTCATGATGGCGCTGTTTGAAGCCGGGATGTGCGCCTTAGTACTATGTAACTCCCTGTTCTTCAGCTACTTTATTCTAGAAATTCTCACCCTGTGTACTTATTTGTTACTAGGCTTCTGGTTCAGTCAGCCATTGGTAGTCACCGGAGCAAGAGACGCTTTTTTGACCAAACGGGTAGGCGATTTGTTTCTATTGATGGGGGTACTTGCCCTATATCCCCTCGCTGGAACTTGGGATTTCTCAGAACTTGCACGATGGGCGCAAACAGCTAACGTCAACCCCACAGCGATCGCGTTAGTGTGCTTGGCTCTGATTGCCGGTCCAATGGGTAAATGCGCCGTATTTCCACTGCACTTATGGCTGGACGAGGCAATGGAAGGTCCCGTACCAGCAACGATTTTGCGTAATTCCGTAGTTGTAGCGACAGGTGCTTGGGTACTCGTGAAACTTCAGCCAGTCCTGGCACTTTCACCTTTCGCCCTATCTTTTGCCACATTCATCGGTGCGGTGACAGCCGTAGGTGCTTCTTTGATTGTCATCGCTCAAGTTGATGTCAAGCGCGCTTTGTCATATTCTGTCAGTGCCTACATGGGTTTGGTATTTGTGGCTGTAGGTACGGGACAAACTCAAGCCGCACTACTGTTAGTGTTCACCCATGCCGTAGCAATTTCACTGCTCGTCATGAGTACGGGTGGTGTGGTCTGGAATAGTATTACTCAGGATCTCCGCCTTTATGGAGGTTTGTGGTCGCGCCGACCGATTTCAGCTATTGCCTTTATTGTTGGTGCAGCCGGATTAGTAGCTTTTCCACCCTTGGGCGGATTTTGGGCATTGCTGCAAATCGCAGATGGATTGTGGACAACTCAGCCTTTGCTAGTCGGAGTAATTTTAGTCACGAATGCGCTGACAGCTTTCAGCGTCACTAGGGTATTTTGTCTCATGTTTGGCAATAAACCCAAGCCAATGACCGTGCGATCGCCTGAAGTTCATTGGCCTATGATGTTGCCAATGACAATCTTAATGGGTTTTGTCATGCACGCTCCGTTAGTATTGCAAAGCTTATCGTTACTGCCAGAATGGGCATACATCAACAAAGATGTAGCTTTGTTATTAATTTGGTCTACGATTTTTGGGTGCAGTATCTCAGCTGTCGTTTACCTCTCACCCTTGGTTCCAAAACCAGTCACGCTACCTTGGAAACCACTGCAAGACTTTTTCGCCTACGACCTCTATACAGCTAACTTGTATCGGGTAACGATTGTATTTGGAGTAGCCGTAGTTTCTCGCCTCATTGCTCTGATCGATCGCTACTTAGTTGATGGGATTGTAAATTTAGTTGGCTTAGTCTCGATTTTTGGAGGCGAAACCCTAAAATATAGCACTTCTGGACAATCGCAATTCTACGCCTTAACCATCTTGCTAGGCGTTTGTTTGCTAGGCACGATCGTCGGCTGGCCCCTCCTATCCCACATGGAACTCAGTTTTTCATTCTGAAAAGTGACTGGTGACTAGTGGCTAGTGGCTTGATTCTTTATCTATTCACTAGCTACTAGCCACTCACCAACTACCAACTACCAACTACCTATTTCAAAATCGTTATGCTGAGTGCTTTGATCTGGATACCTGTCGTCGGTGCTGCTTGCATTGGATTTATACCAATGAAAGGAGATCGGGCGCGATCGCTAGCTTTGGCGATCGCGACTGGTATCATTATTTGGACGCTGGTACTGCTGAGTCAATTTGACATCTCCTTAGCTGGGATGCAATTTTCCGAACTGTTGCCTTGGATTGATACCTTGGGGTTGAGCTACAGCTTAGGGGCAGATGGTTTGTCTATCCCTCTAGTCGCCTTAGCGGGGGTATTGACTTGGATTGCAATTTATAGTAGCAGCGAAAATATTACCCGTCCTCGGCTGTACTACGCTTTGTTACTGCTGATCTATGCTGGGGTGGTGGGTGGATTCCTGGCGCAAAACTTGCTGCTGTTCGTCCTATTTTACGAAGTCGAGCTAATTCCTTTCTATCTGCTGATTGCAATCTGGGGTGGAACGGCAAAGCGCGGCTACGCTGCGATGAAGTTTTTGATCTACACGGCAGTTTCAGGAATTTTGATTCTGGCTGGCTTTTTGGGTATTACTTGGCTGACAGGATCTTCTAGTTTCGATTACAACGCGATCGCCACTCAAGGATTACCCCTACAAGCGCAACTGATCCTCCTCACCATCCTGTTAGTTGGATTTGGCATCAAGATTCCTTTGGTTCCCCTACATACTTGGCTACCCGATGCTTACACGGAGGCTTCTCCACCCGTAGCAATTATGTTGGGGGGAATCCTGGCAAAGTTAGGAACTTATGGAATTATCCGATTTGGTTTAGGATTATTTCCCGAAACTTGGGCGATCGTTGCGCCTGGTTTAGCGATTATCGGGGCAATTAGCGCGGTTTACGGTGCGGTAACGGCGATCGCTCAAAAAGACATCAAGCGCATGGTTGCCTATAGTTCGATCGGACACATGGGTTATGTCATGCTGGCTGCGGCTGCTGCTACTGAGTTGAGTACGGTCGGCGCAGTAGCGCAAATGGTTGCCCACGGTCTAATTTTGGCAATTCTATTTAACTTGATTGGTGTCATTGAAACTAAAGTCGGGACTCGCGAACTTGATGTCTTGAATGGATTGATGAGTCCAATTCGCGGATTACCATACATTAGCGCCCTTCTAGTGATGGGAGGTATGGCAAGTGCGGGAATTCCGGGCATGACTGGTTTTATTGCCGAATTTTTAGTCCTGCAAGGCAGCTACGCTAGATTTCCCTTACCTACCCTCGTTTGCGTCATCTGTACGGGGTTAACAGCGGTATATTTTGTGATTTTGCTCAACCGGACTTGCTTCGGCAAGCTAGACAACAAGACAGCTTACTATCCCGTTGTCACCTGGTCGGAAAAAATTCCTGCCCTCGTTCTCACAGTCTTGATCCTATTTTTGGGCATTCAACCTACTTGGTTAGTACGTTGGAGTGAAACCACTACCACTGCTATGGTTGCTTCCGTCCGCGTCAACACTACACAGCAAATTGCGATTAAAAATTAGCTAGGCGCACGGCTATGCGCCCCTACGATTCCCTACAACTTCTGTACGGGCGGGTTCACCGGACATCTCTGTTATGAGTGAAGTATCTTGGTGAACCCGCCCCTGCAAATCCCCACTACTCACTACTCACTCCCATCATGGTACTTGCTCAAGAAAAAGCTACAGCGAAACTGCCCCCATCCAAGCATGAATTTGCCGATATCATCCATCGCTTAGAAGCAGGTGGGGCGATGCTACCAGATACACCAGAAAACCTGATGCAAATTATCGGTATTTACAAGGCTTATGCCGTACCGATGGATTTCTACTGGCGCGACTTGCTTTATATTGGCGAACGAGTCTTTCTCGATCCGCTACCTTTCTTTAAATACTTCATTCCTCAAGAGTATTTAGACCTGCACAATCATTATGCAGGCGACGATGCTGATTTGCGAATTTGGCGGGGACCAGCCACAGCGCATCCCGAATTACTTGCCTTTATGGAAAAAGGTGAAACCCGCAAGATGCCTAGATTGCTGCATCACTGGTTCCACGATCGCATCAACATGGAATTTGCCGAAGAATGTATGCGGGCAATGCTGTGGCACGGTAGAGATATGGGTTATGGCAAATTCGATGCCTATCTCGATTCAGATGAATATAAGGCAAATGCCGATCGCGCCATTAAAGCTTATTTCAAGTACAATCCAGCCATGCTGGGGCTGTATAAGTTATTTCCAGAAATGTTCTTAGAACAGTGCCGTCAGGCTTCTTATTACGCCAACCTGGGCTTATTCTGGGAGGTGATGGCTCCAGTCTTCTTCGAGATGTCTGATATTTACGATGAAGGCGGATTTAAGGGAGTCCCCGACGCGATGAATTTCTTGGTGAATGGAATTTTTGCGATCGCGGGTCGTCCAATTTACCACCACGTTTACATTCGCGGCGAACGCTACGAAATTATTCCTAAATCAAAAGGGTTTACCTGGCTTTACGAAGCGGCGTTACCTTATGTTGAAGCTGTTTTCTACCGCACCTCTCCTTTCCGTGGAACGAAATCATATAATGCCCAAGCCGGACAAATTCCTACTGAACAAAAAGATTTTCACTATGGTGTTTTATATGCAGATAAATTCCCTGTAGGTACGGCTGGTATTCCACCTACGTTGTTAGCACAAGATATGTATCATTTCTTGCCTCAATATCTTCGAGATTATTACCAGCAGCACTGTCGCGGCGAAGATGATATTTTAGTGCAATTGGGTATTACGTTCCAGCGATCGATGTACTGCGTAACTTCGGCAGTTATTCAAGCGTTGAGAACTGCATTGTTGTATCCGTTAGACGATCCAAATCCAAGACATTTGCAAGCAAATCGAGAGTTTTTTGAAAAGCAAATTAATCGCTTCTGTCGTCCAGAATTTGGTATGAGAGATGCGGCACGTTTGCGACAAATTCAGTCTGCGGATTATCGATAGAAGATCCCCCCAACCCCCCTTAAAAAGGGGGGCTTTTTTATTCTCACGATCCTGCTTACCAAGTGAAGAAGATCCCCCCAACCCCCTTCAAAAGGGGGGCTTTTTGATAACAGGCAAATTTTTAACAAAAGTAAGGGTACGATCTTCAAGATTTTTCAGTAATTACTCTGAAACAAATACGACCGTTCATATTTTATGATTGAAAAAAGCTGTTCTAAAGCCAGATCGTCTTTTCTTATCAAGCAAACTCCAAATAAATGTCTATTCCGGATTTTCAAAGTTTAATGTTACCCTTGTTGAAGATTTTAGAAGACGAGCAAGATTATTTTATCCGTGATATTATTGAAACTTTAGCATGGGAATACAATTTAACTAGTTCTGAAAAATCAAAACTATTACCAAGCGGTCAGCAACCAATTTTTGATAATCGAGTGGGTTGGGCTAAAACTTACTTAAAAAAAGCAGGACTTGTTGAATCACCTAAAAGGGGATATGTAAAGATAACCAAAAGAGGATTAGGAGTTATTAAACAAAATTTAGACTTTATTGATAGAGAGTTTTTAATGCAATATCCCGAGTTCATGAAATTTCAAAAGATTTCAAAAACATTAAAAGACGATTTCGATACTGATGAATGGGATGAAATAGAATGGAACGAACCAGAAGAATATGATTTTTCAGTCAAGTCATCTAATAAGACAGAAATATTAAAACTTGTCAATGCTAGAAATGATGCTTTGCAAACGTTAATAGTTGAAGCAGAAAACGATCTCATTATCATTAATTATTACTACAACAATCAAAAACTGGAAACTATTTGGAATCGCTCTACCGCTTTGGCGATTGCTAATGCTATTCAACAGTACTATAGCTATTAATGCACTCTAGTTCCCCCCTTTTTAAGGGGGGTTGGGGGGGATCTCCGAGGACTCAGAATGAATCGCGAAAACCTACTCAACACAGACTTCCACCTACCCTACAATCCACAACTCGTGGAAAGAGCAAAAGAATTACGCAAAAACATGACTCCAGCAGAAAAGCTCCTCTGGAATCATTATCTAAGAAAGTTCAAATATCGAGTTTTAAGACAAAGACCTATAGATAATTTCATTGTTGATTTCTACTGTGCAGAATTAAAATTAGTTATCGAAGTTGATGGAGATAGCCATTTTACAGATGATGGCAAAATTTATGATTTAGAAAGAAGTGCCAAACTAGAAGGCTATGGACTGAAGGTAATTAGATTTACCAATAACGAAGTATTGAACAATATAGAGGGAGTTTGTCATGAGATTGAGGAAGCGATCGCACTTCATTCCTAGCAAGAAGATCCCCCCAACCCCCCTTCAAAAGGAGGGCTTTTTTATTCTCACAATCCTGCTTACCAAGTGAAGAAGATCCCCCCAACCCCCCTTCAAAAGGAGGGCTTTTTTATTCTCACGATCCTGCTTACCAAGTGAAGAAGATCCCCCCAACTTACCAAGTGAAGAAGATCCCCCCAACCCCCCTTTTTAAGGGGGGCTTTTTATGTAAACATCAATTGCCTTAAAAAGGGGAGCTTTTTGTGATACCAATTCTATTTATCCTTGCACTAAATCGGTCGCTCATAGCCCCCCTTGTAAGGGGGGTTGGGGGGATCTTCCGTGGCGCAGTCAGATCAAAATGGTATGAGGATATCTGCGATCGCTTGCGAAATTGGTAAACCAGCATGTTTTTCCAACCAATAGAACTCTCCTACGGGATTAATTTCTAAAAATATATAACGCCCGTCTGGAGTCAAAATGAGATCGAATGCTCCATAGTTTAACTGAAAATATGTCATCATCTGTCGCAATCTTACAGCAAGTTCTTGAGGAAGAGTGTAAGGTTGCCAAGCATCAATCAAAGTCAATCCTTGTCGCCGCCAGTCATGACGCGCTTCAGGAGAAACTTGAGAATCAATAGCAGCTGTAAATACGTGCTGTCCGACAATTGTTGTCCTTAGTTCTAATGCTTTAGGAATGTTTTCTTGAAAGCACATCGGACAGAAACGCAGTCCCTCTAGGTTATCTAAATCCTCTGGCTTGACTGGATTAGTGAAAACAACTTGCTCTTGTCCTCGATCGTAGATTGCAAAGGTAGTGAGCATTTTTGTCACCATACCCGAACTGCACTCTCGTGCAAATTCCAACACTGCTTGGGGATTGTTTGTAATCAGAGTACGCGGAGTTTCTAAACCAAGCGATCGCGCAATTTGTAATTGTAATTGCTTGTGTTCTGCACGGCGAATATGGGACACGGAGTCAAGGTGAAAAATCTTGAGACTAGCGATCGCCCCTAGAATCGTAGCTTGCGACTCTTGAACTGAGGCTTGGCGTAGTTGCGCATCCATTGTTGTCGGAATCCTTGCACCCATGCGAATGCGCCGATACCAAACTGCGGACACATCTTGTAAATTGAGTTGATTTGCGCCATCAATCAGCACAAACCGTTCCGTTCCCAGTCCGAAATAAACCTCTAACTGCGTCTGCGTCGGAAAGCGATCGGTATCAAAGCGAAATGTCTTTCCATCTTGAGCTGCGATCGCATCCATAACTAAGGAAATACCCTCATGATCTCGACTATGAGTCACGATCAAAACTGTCATATTGTTATACTCCAATTTGCGATCGCCAACTCGTAATTCGTAGCCATTATTCTCCACATTATTGCTATAAAATTATTTTTCATCACCAAGCTAGGAGCTTGTACCCAGAGTTAATAAATTACGAATTACGAATTACGAATTACAAATTATTTCTTGTAATAATCAGAGATTGATGGGAACTTTGGAAACTCAGGCATAGATGGCATCTTAAATACATCGATTGAGGGGAATTCATAACCTTTATTCCCACCATCAACGTCAACGTCAGATGGATACGCTAGCGTTGTTGCAGCATATTCGCTACCACCACTCACAGATGCCATTTCTGCTTCTGAAAGTTCTGCTCCAAATTGTCCTTCTAGAAAGTGGGCGAAAAAAGGAATTGGTGAATTTAAATTCCGTGAGTTCATATCAGACATAGATTTTATTTACCTCCGATTGGTTAATTCAGGTTGCAGCAATAACTCAGCAAACTCTTATCAAAAGAATTTAGAATTCTAGTCGTAGAATTATGAATGACAAACCCCACAGACAAATCTACGGGGCTGAAAATAGAAAAATCTAATTTTTCACGCCTTGTATGGGTTTGAAAGCATTCAACTTATTCTGAATTGCCAATTCCAAATTCTAAATTTTTAAGTTGTATTGCTAAGCTTTAATTAGCAACCTATACTCACCACTTCATCCAGCAGTATAGAGGTTACGCATGGCTTTACAAAAATTTATTTGGGGCATACAAAAACGCAAGGGTACGATCGGGTATCAGATATCGTCAAGAGCGGGTTTCGATCGAAGATTTCTTGCCGTCAGCCGTAAATCTTTTGCTAAACCCGCCCGTACAAGAGTCAGGAGCCGATTGGTAATTGCCCCCTCAGCCCCCTGGGCTCCCTCAGCTTCCCCAGCTCTCTTCTCTAGGGTACTTCAATCGGAATCAAAGCATTCTCAGGTAAATACTGCTGGAATCTACCCTCGTCCGCCAATACTAAAACTAAGCGTAAAGGGTAATCAGGTGGCATTTGCAGATCTGCCCAAGGAACTGCGACTTCTAAACAACGCTCCAACGCTACTTGAGCGCGACTGGCGCGGGGATGCCATTGATAGTGTTCTCCCGCCTCTTGAAAGTGAACCGATTGTGTCAGTAAGTTAACTTCCAAGCGATGGTGAAACATATAGTTCATTGGCGATTGCTCTGGCAAGTCTACCAAAGGTGCGGGGCTGTTATGCATGGTGCGATCGGGATAGAACCAGAGTAAATTGAGTTCTGGTGGCAAGTCCTGACCTGGCTTTGCCCCTGTTTTGAAATCTAATCTGAGATAGAAATTTAGGTGATCTACCCCATACCAAATGCGCTGAACCGTGCTGCTTTGATGCATCGTTCCCCGCGCTCCCCCAACTTCTAAGCGTCCGGCTTTGTCCCAGTCTTGCTCGTCGCCCATGCCATCAATATTAGGATGAATGAAGCTTTGAGGGCGATGGTCGGCAGGAGCAGCATGAATTTCCACCGGACGCAACAGCACTGGAGGAACGGGTTGATTTAAGGCTTGATAAATGCCACACAAATGCTCTCGAAATAACTGGTCGAAGATAGCATCGTGATTGGAGGAATGACCTTCACCAAACCACCAAAACCAATCGGAACCCTCAGCAGCGTACAAAGCTTCCCAAACTTCGGGGTTATTCTCTTCTGTCGCCTCTGGATGCTGTGCCAATACCTCTCTCGCTGCTGCTAGCAAGTCCCAAGCTCGATTTTTTGCCGGGTCGCCAATCCAAGTGGTAAAGCTGCCATCTACCCAGGAACCGCTGTGTAATTTCTCACCTGGAATTGTTGCAGTTGGGGGAAAAGCATCGATAAATTCCGAGACGGTGACGAGTTTGATATGAGGATGGTTGCTGAGAGTTTGATATAAGTTTTCTAAGAAGGGTTTGCCATCTTGAGGATAGTATTCCCAGCAGTTTTCTCCATCTAATGCAATCGTGACGAGCCAAGGTTGTTCTAAGCTAGTCCGATCGCCTTCTTGGTGATGTTTGAGCTGATGGGCGATCGACTCTAAATGTCCCACTAAATCTGCTGCGGCGCGTTTAGGTGGCATCGACCCATATGTAAAACCAATTAAATCAGACAGTCGATGATCGCGAAAGACAATAGATAAATCTCCCGCTGCTGTCTGCAAGCGATAGGGACGGTATAACAATTCTGGTTCGATGACATTTCCCGCCCCGTCACGGTGAAAAAAGTGCTTGAGCGTCCACCCTAAAACGGCTTCATCAGAGACGATCCAATTAAATCCTTGCTTGATAATATAGGGGAGAATTTCAGGGCTGACAGACTGTTCGGAGGGCCACAAACCCCTGGGTACTTGTCCAAAGCGGTCTTCGTATAACTCCCATGCTTTTTGCAAGTGACGCGGAATATCTTCTGCCCACTGAAAGCGGTAGTTAGGCAGATTCATATTCGGTACGGCAACCCGACCGGAGTTAGTATCGGCAAGTAAAGGCAGAATTGGATGAGTATAAGGCGAGGTAGTAACTTCTAATTGCCCCGTTTTTTGCATGTGGCGATGTTGGGGGACAATCCGACTGATAATTTCCCTTTGTTTAGAATAAATCCGCTGGCGATCGCTTAAAGTAAAACCCCGACCTTGCTGCAACCATTGAGCAATTTCGGGGTCGTCCCAAAAAATTGGATCGATCCAAACTAAATTATGCCAAGCCAGTAGATCGCCGTAATCTTCCTTCTGCCAATTGTCTAAACACCAAGCTGCACCGCGTTCCTGCCGTTGATGGTACAACTCTGCATAACGGGGGTGGGGATCGATCAGGGTATGATGGTTGGCATCAAAAAAGTTAGCAATAATAAATTGTTGCTGCTCCCTTTGCAGTTGCTCTGTAGGTGTCAAGCTAACTGTCAGATATGGATCGAAAGCAGTCCCAGCAATGTAATCTTCTAGTTGCAGAATCAGAGAAGGAACGAGGTTAACCGTTTGATGTAACTTAGGATAACGCTCTAGAATTAACACCAAATCCAGATAGTCTTTTGTCCCGTGCAACCTGACCCACGGCAAGCGATACTGATTGGATGTAGAAGCAGAACTGCGATCGCGACTTTTATACAGTGGTTGGTGCTGATGCCAGACGAATGCAACGTATAAAGGATGGGGCATAGGTATCGATCGGTAGTTGGTAGTTGGTAGTTGGTAATTGGTAATTGGTAATCGGTGGTAGACGCTACACGGAGTGAAGACAGTCAACCGTCAACCGCGAACTGTCAACCATTAACCCATTACCCATTACCCATTACCCATTACCTCATCGCTAGATTACTTGTTCGACTTCAGCGATTTCGGGGATCATTTCCCGCAAACGGCGCTCGATTCCCATTCTCAGAGTCATGGTAGAACTAGGGCAAGAACCACAAGCTCCTTGTAACCGCAACCGCACGATTGGACCGTCGAGTTCGACGAGTTCTACGTTGCCACCATCTGACATCAGATAGGGGCGCATTTCATCCAAAACTGTTTCTACATTATCTGTTGTAAGTTCCATAGAATTAGACCTTTGTTTAACAAACTTGCTAAAACGATCCTAGCTCTAGTCAGTTGTCAGTTATCAGTTGTCAGAGAAGAAAGGTAACAGGGAACAGTAACTAATTACCAACTACCAACTACCAACTACCAACTAAACAGCAACAGCCTCTAGTAGTTTGATATTAGAGAAGTTAAACTCAGTTTTAATTCGTTCTTGTTGCTGATAGTCTTCTACGGTTTGCTTGGTCATGACGTAATAGTCACCAAATTTTTCGTAAAAGTCTTGAAACTTTAATACCTTGATGACTTCGTTAGTTTGGGGATTGCGGAACACCGCATCGTAGCGACTAGCTACGTACCCTCCGCCTGTATCTAAGCTATCGTGAGTATCGATGACAAAAGGCCATGCGACCCATAACGCGGCTGACTTGGCAAATCTCCGTACCGCGCACTTTATAGTTAGAACCCATAGCATCGCCTTTGACCAGGATTTCTACTGCGCCACTGTCATCGAGTTTACCGAGGCTAAACTCATTTTTGCCGTGAGACTGCTCGAATTGCGATCGCTTGCGGTGAGTAACAATATCTCGTAGCTGCGTATAAACGCTTTCTTGTACTTTTTCGTCTTCTATGCCTGTAACTTCTACGCTCAAATCGCGATTTATCCGAATTCTACCCGTGTAGACTTCATTACCTTGCGTCAATTGCACGTCTGCGCTGTAACCAGGAAAGTTTTCATCCCAGGTATAGCGGTTTTCATAAGCCGTCTTGAATAAGTCTCGCGCACTTGTTTGCTCTGTCATGGCATTGTTGTGACTTCACCTTTTACAGTGTAGTCCGAATGAGGAGTGAGGAGCGAGGGAAAGAGAGTAGTGCGTGGTGTGTGGTGTGGTGCGGTGTGGTGCGTGATAAAAGGGTGTAGGGTGTGGAGATTGTAAATTTCTTTCTCCCTAACTCCTCACTCCTCGCTCCTCACCCCTCACTCCCCATCTCCCAGTCCTAATACCATCAACGGCTCTTGATACAAAGGGACTGTAAAGGTAACTGTGGAACCGAGTCCCTCACCCATACTGTAAAAATTGACCGTTCCCCCCATAGCTTCAACTAGCTTTTGGGATATTGTTAATCCCAAACCAGTACCTCCATACTGCCGCGTGCGAGAGCCGTCTACTTGGCTAAAGGATTGAAATAGTTTATCTTGCTTATCTAAAGAAACACCAATGCCCGTATCGGCAACACGAACTTTCACCATTCCCGGTAGAACTTGATTTTGAAAAATGGTTTTTTTCCGGGTGATATCCGCACTAATGGTGACTCCGCCTTCATGGGTAAATTTGATCGCGTTCCCGACCAAATTTAGCATCACTTGCAATAGCCTTTGGTAATTACCTAAGACAATAATTTCATCTGCCGTAGGTGGTAATTGGATCTGCAAACTTAAATTTTTCTGCTCGGCTTGGGTTCTGGTAAAGTCTTCGAGATCGCTAAATAGCTCGTTGAGTCTAACTTGACCTAACTCCAAATCCATTTTGCCTGCTTCAATTTTGGCAATATCTAGAATGTCGTTAATGATATTGAGCAGGTGCAAGCCAGAGCGATAGGCTTCTTGGATAAATTCTTCCTGTTCTTCAGGATCGTCTGCCATCCCCTCCAGCACTAACTTTAAAAATCCCAGCATTCCATTGAGCGGCGTGCGGAGTTCGTGGGAAGTGTTAGCGAGAAATTCGCTTTTAAGGCGAGAGGCTTCTTCTGCTTGTTGGCGAGCTTCTTCTAGCTGCTTGTAGAGAGTAGCATGGGCGATCGCCGTACCAATTTGATCGGCTAAATCTCGGACTAACTCGATTTCTTCCGTCGTCCACTGGCGTAAGCGAGGGATCGGATGCAACATCGAATTACTGTGAGTCTGTGGTTGAAGGCTGCGTTCGCAATGCTGCAAGCAAATTAAGCCGTTAGGCTTATCGCGATCGACCGTTGCTAATAGTAAGATTGATTGTTGAAACTGGGGATTTTCTGTCTTTTCGATCGCCACAGGTGCAAGAGTCTCTAGAGCCTGACAGTAACCTGGTTCGTGCATGATATCAATTGATTGACCCAGCATCGACCGCACTGCCATTTGGCGATACTCAGCTACCACTTGTAAATGGAGATCTTCCGGTCTATACGAGCAGATAATACAATGACTGACACCCAAGGCTTGACCCAAACTTTCTACAGTTTGCTGCCAAATTGTATTTAGATCTAACGTGCGGCGGATGTTACGCGCAATTTGACTGAGAAGCTTTTTAGACGAAACTGAACCGAGCGATCCCATTGCCGTAGTCGCCAATTCCGAATAGACATCGGCTACCACTTCGTTGTCTATTTCTTCTAAGTGTCGCCCTATGACTAAAACAGAAGTAGCCGATCCCGTTGCGGGTAAAATTGGGCTAATTGCCAACTCAAATCCAAACAATTTTTGTCCGTAGCGAAATACACAGTGACAGCGTTCGGGAACAAGACTTTCCAAAATCCTTTGCACCCGTCTTAAGTAGGGAGTTGGATCTAAAGGTCCAAATGTCTGTTCTAAAGATTGTCCTACAATCCGCTCTTGCTGCAAACCTACACTATCGGCTTGTTGCCATGAGAAATAAAGATAGCAACCCGAGCTATCCTGTACGTAGGCTAATTCAGCTCCTAGAGATGATAGAGAGCCGCTGGAATTCATACCAAATGACTCGAATGAAGATGTGAAAGCTGGCTGATGGGAATCTGTATTAGCACTCATTACTAAAGATAGTTCGACACAGCGCAAGTCGAATGACTCGACAAACATTTGCTTCGAGTTTGGCACAAAACCTGATAGATTGGGAATTTTGCTTGGTGTCGCCAGCAATCTACCAAGCACTCTAGTCAAGAGAGCGTTACCAAGTTAGATGAAAACTGTTAATCGTTCCACTCACCGCGCGGTGGTACGGGTGTACGAGGGATCGTACGAGTTAGTTCATCATCTCGCTGCGTTTCACCGCGCAACCATTGACGGATCGCGACTTCAATCACTTTACTCGGATCGTTAGTTAAATGCTGAATTTGATCGACGAGTTCCGAATCTAAATGAATAGAGAGTTTTACCTTGTCGAGGTTTGCGTCTGATGTATCGATGTTGTCATTCATAAGCGCTAAACGGTAATTGATTTAGCAAACGTAACTTTTGCCATGCTTGGCTTGCAGCTCTTCCTGCGCAGCTATCTAAACTAGAACAGGACTTTTGCGGCGCTACTCAATGGCGATCGCGTCCGAATAGGTCTATTGTAAGCGCGATCGGCGACCAGTTAGCAGTGACTAGTGGCTGGTGACTAGTGACTAGATGAAGAATCCTACTACTAGCTGCAACGACACACAAGGTTAGTTCAAGATGATGCTTGTCAAATGCTTTTGGGCAGAGGGTCGAGTTTGGCTAACGTCATGTGTCAATCCAACTAGCCGCCAGCCACTAGCCACTTCCTACTCCCTCAATAAAAGATTAAAATGCGTTAAGTACGATCGCTATTTGCTTGCTGCTAAATCGTAAAAAATATGACAGATGTTTCCGCCGAACGCATTCGTAATTTTTCTATTATCGCTCACATCGATCATGGGAAATCAACACTAGCCGATCGCTTGTTGCTGACAACTGGTACGGTTGCGGAACGGGTGATGAAGCAGCAGTTTCTTGACAATATGGAGTTAGAACGAGAGCGCGGCATTACGATTAAGTTACAAGCGGCTCGGATGAACTATCAAGCAAAGGACGGAGAAGCTTACGTCCTGAATTTAATTGATACCCCAGGACACGTTGACTTTTCTTATGAAGTGTCTCGCTCTTTAGCAGCGTGTGAGGGAGCATTATTAGTTGTCGATGCTTCCCAAGGAGTAGAGGCGCAAACTCTAGCAAATGTCTACTTAGCCTTGGAGCATGACTTAGAAATCATTCCCGTATTGAATAAAATTGACTTGCCAGGGGCAGAACCAGAACGGGTGATTGAGGAGATCGAACAAATTATTGGCTTAGATTGCAGCAATGCAATTTTAGCATCGGCAAAAGAGGGAATCGGCATTGACGAGATTTTAGAGGCGATCGTCCAGCGCGTACCACCTCCACGTAATACGATTAACGATCCCTTACGGGCGTTAATTTTTGATAGCTACTACGATAGTTACCGAGGCGTAATCGTCTATTTTCGCGTCATGGATGGTACGGTGAAAAAAGGCGATCGCGTCCGTTTGATGGCATCGAAAAAAGAATACGAAATTGACGAATTAGGTGTCCTCTCTCCAAATCAAAAGCAAGTCGAAGAACTGCACGCCGGAGAAGTCGGTTATCTCGCCGCCGCCATTAAAGCTGTAGCCGATGCGCGGGTGGGCGATACAATTACCCTAGCAGCAAAACCAGCAACTCAGGCTTTACCAGGTTACACCGAAGCAAAGCCGATGGTATTTTGCGGGATGTTTCCCACTGACTCAGACGAGTTTGAAAATCTGCGCGATGCTCTGGAAAAGCTGAGGCTTAACGATGCAGCCTTGCAATACGAACCGGAAACCTCAAGCGCGATGGGGTTTGGTTTCCGCTGCGGTTTCTTGGGATTGTTACACATGGAAATCGTCCAAGAACGTTTAGAACGCGAATACGATTTAGATTTGGTAATTACAGCTCCATCGGTAGTTTACAAAGTAGTTACCAACAACGGTGAAGAAATTTATGTTGATAACCCCAGCAAGTTACCAGCACCCAACGAACGGGAAAGCATTGCTGAACCCTACGCTCAAGTAGAAATGATTACGCCAGAATCTTTTGTTGGCACGTTGATGGAGTTGTGTCAAAATCGGCGGGGAATCTTCAAAGATATGAAATATCTTACCCAGGGGCGCACGACATTAACTTATGAATTGCCTTTGGCAGAGGTAGTCACAGACTTTTTCGATCAAATGAAGTCGCGATCGCGCGGATATGCCAGCATGGAATATCATCTGATTGGCTACCGCGAAAATCCCTTAGTCCGCCTAGATCTGATGATCAACGGCGATCCGGTAGACTCTTTAGCAATGATCGTCCATCGTGACAAAGCCTATGGTGTCGGACGCGCGATGGCAGAAAAATTGAAAGAACTGATCCCCCGCCATCAATTTAAAGTCCCCATCCAAGCCGCCATTGGCAGCAAAGTTATCGCCAGCGAACACATTCCCGCACTGCGTAAAGACGTACTCGCCAAATGCTACGGTGGTGACATCAGCCGCAAGAAAAAACTCTTGCAAAAGCAAGCTAAAGGTAAAAAGCGAATGAAAGCCGTCGGTACGGTAGACGTACCCCAAGAAGCATTTATGGCTGTACTAAAATTGGATGGTTCGCAGTAGTGAGTGGCTGGTGGCTAGTGGAACCAGAATTGCTTCCTTGTCCCCCTTGTCCCCCTTGTCCTCGCGACTCTTCCAGCAGGCGATCGCCAAGAAGATCTAAATTAGTATCAGTATCTTGCCATTTTCCCAGAACCATGAATAAAATCGTCGTCGGTCTTTCTGGTGGAGTTGACAGTTCCACCGCCGCCGCCATTCTACATAACCAAGGATATGATGTCGTTGGTCTGACCCTTTGGCTGATGAAAGGCAAAGGACAATGCTGTTCGGAGGGAATGGTAGATGCTGCGTATATCTGCGAACAATTGGGTATTCCACATCACATTGTCGATATGCGGGAAGTTTTTCAAACCCACATCATCGACTACTTAGTCTCTGGATATAGCGACGGTATTACCCCACTACCCTGTTCGCAGTGCAACAAAACGGTAAAATTCAGCCCTATGTTGCAGTATGCTAGGGAAAAATTGGGTGTAGACAAAATTGCGACGGGACACTACGCTCGAATTACTCACGACCCAACATCGGGACGTTATCAATTGCGACGAGCTGTAGATCGTAATAAGGATCAGTCGTACTTTTTATACGATTTGACCCAAGATGTTTTAGCAGGTGTCATATTTCCATTAGGCGAAAAACTAAAAGCTGAAACGCGCCAAATCGCCTCCGAATACAATTTGAAAACAGCCGACAAGCCAGAAAGCCAAGACTTGTGCTTGATTGAAAATCACGGTTCTATGCGGGAGTTTTTGGATAGATACATTGCTCCCAAAAAAGGCGAAATTATCGATGCTACTGGTAAGGTACTCGGACAACACGATGGCGTGCATCATTATACGATTGGGCAGCGCAAGGGTTTGGGAATTGCCGCAGCCGAACCCCTGTACGTGATTGGCTTAGATCCGGTAACGAATCGAGTGATTGTGGGCGATCGCACCACTGCTAACCAGATAGAATGTACCGTTGGGCGGGTAAACTGGGTTTCTATCTTCGAACCCAATGCACCGATTCGCGCTCAAGTCCAAGTGCGGTATCGTTCAACTGCGGTAGATGTGACAGTGGTTCCTTTGGCAAATTCTCGCGTCAAGTTGGTATTTGACGAACCCCAATTTAGCATTACCCCCGGACAAGCTGCTGTTTGGTACGACGGTGATGTTGTCCTGGGTGGTGGAATTATTGAAAAGCCAGCACCGAATTGATTTCGTATACACGTAGGGGCGCACAGATGTGCGCCCCTACAAGTTATATATTTCACCCAATGTAGAGACGTTACATGTAACGTCTCTACAACAACGCCTCTACAAGGATTATCGTTTAGCCAGCTTTTTCGATAGCTTCCGCAGCCGAATCGATTTAGGGGTCACTTCTACTAGCTCTTCGGGTCCAATGTACTCTAGAGCGCGTTCTAGGCTCATGTCTACGGGTGCTTGCAACTGGACTAATTCATCGCCGCTAGCAGCACGGTGGTTGGTTAGCTGTTTGGTTTTGCAAACATTCAGTTCTAAGTCTTGCGGGCGGTTGTGTTCGCCCACAATCATACCTTTGTAGACTTTAGTACCAGGAGTGATAAAGAATACACCTCTGTCTTCGGCGTTCTTCATGGCGTAGAAGGTGGCTACTCCCTCTTCAAAAGAAATCAGTACGCCGTTGCGACGGGCTTCAATTTCCCCAGAAATAGCACGGTATTCGAGGAAGCTGTGGTTCATAATTCCTTCACCACGAGTCATCCGCATAAACTCACCTCGGAAGCCAACTAATCCACGGGCAGGAATGACGAAATCGAGTTGAGTGCGTCCGTTACCCCCAACTTGCATATCTTGCATTTCACCCCGACGCTGTCCCAGGCGTTCGATACAACTACCTACGGCTTCTTCCGGTACGTCTAACACGAGATATTCAAACGGTTCGCAGGGTTGTCCACTGACTTCGCGATAGATTACCTGTGGCTGAGAAACTTGGAATTCGTAACCTTCACGTCGCATGGTTTCAATTAAGATTCCCAAGTGGAGTTCGCCGCGTCCCGAAACTAAGAATTTATCGGGGGAGTCGGTTTCTTCCACGCGCAGAGCGACGTTAGTTTCCAATTCTCGCATCAAGCGATCGCGTACCTGTCTGGAAGTCACAAAATTTCCTTCTTGTCCGGCAAAGGGCGAGTCGTTGACGGAAAATGTCATTTGTAAGGTCGGCTCGTCCACTTTAATCAGTGGTAATGCCTGGGGTTCGTTAGGACAGGTAATCGTTTCGCCAATATTAGCATCGGCAAATCCGGCGATCGCAATAATGTTACCCGCAGATGCTTCTTCTTGGTCGATCCGTTTTAAACCCTCAAAGCCCATCAATTTTGTGACTTTGCCTTTAACAATTTCCCCCGTGTCGCGGATCAAAGCGGCTTGCTGTCCGACGCGGATCGTACCATTATGGATTTTACCAATAGCAATTCGTCCTACATACTCCGAGTAATCTAGAGTCGTGACCTGCAACTGCAATGGCTTTGCCGGATCGCCTACAGGTGGCGGAACGTGACGTAAAATCGCATCAAATAGGGGCTGCATGTCTACCCCTTCGGCTTCTAAATCTTCTTTGGCATAGCCGCTTAAACCAGAAGCAAATAAATAGGGAAAATCGCACTGGTCATCGTCTGCACCCAGTTCTAGAAACAGATCCAAAACTTTATCAACTGCACCGTGAGGATCTGCCTGGGGTCGGTCAATTTTATTAACCACAACAATCGGGCGCAGTCCCTTTTCTAAGGCTTTCTTCAGCACGAAGCGCGTCTGCGGCATCGGTCCTTCGTTGGCATCTACAATCAAGATACAACCGTCAACCATGCCCAAAACTCGTTCGACTTCGCCGCCAAAGTCAGCGTGACCGGGAGTATCGACAATATTGATCAGCGTCTCTTTGTAGCGCACCGCTGTATTTTTTGACAAGATGGTAATGCCTCGCTCTCGTTCCAAGGCATTTGAGTCCATCACGCAATCAGGTACGTCTTCCCCTTCGCGGAAGATGCCAGATTGTCTCAGGAGGGCATCAACGAGAGTAGTTTTGCCGTGATCGACGTGGGCGATAATGGCGACGTTGCGAATGGGGAGCGTCATAAGGGCGTTCCAGAGTTTTGTATAGGATAATTAAGCTGATACAGTGTTAGCAGCCTTTAGCAGAATTGAGTCAATAATAGCAATTCTGTAAATATGCCTTAATAATTGTAGCTTATGAGGGGAGTCGGGAGTCGGTACGATCGGATTGTCGATCGCGTTTCCTCAAATACAGTGCGTAATGCTGCTACAGAATCCGAGGGAAGGATTTGTTCGATTACCTGCAAGATTTGCTTCCATTGGTCTAACTCAGTCTGGGAAGCTGCTTGCTGCAATTTTTGCTGGTAGAATGCTTCCCAAAATTGGGGGGCTTGTTTTTTGTGCTTGGCAAACCGCTTGCGCCAGCGAAAAAAATCTTTGTTTGTTGGCGGTTCGACTCCGAGGATCGGAGGTAAATCGGCATAGCTGACAAACGTACTCACGCCTTTACCGACAACGTGGATGACGTAGCGCCAGCAGTCGATTTTGTAGATTTGCTCTGGTTGCAAGTTAAGGCAAAGAGCGATCGCTTCTTTGGTAACAAATCGCGCTAAAGGATGAATATACTTTGCTTGCGTGTTTTCTGTTGCTATCATATTAATGAATTCTCACTTTGTAGTGAAAAATCTCTACTCCTGGTAGCGATTTTCTACTTTGTGGGTTGTATTTTGACAAAGCGGTCGTCACAGTTTGCCAGACCAGGGCGATCGCTTTTAATAGATTTAAGTATTATAGAACGCTTCAGCTGACAAGTCAACGGCATGTCAACAAACGGATTAGTCAGGTTAAAAATTAGAGAATTTGCTGCTAAAGAAGGGTGGACGCTAAAAGAAGTTTCCGACAGATCGGGGGTAGCTTACGGTACAGTTAAAACTTATGCTGCTTCTCCTGGGATGGCAATGGCAGATATTAACGCACTACGTAAATTAGCGCAGACTTTCGACGTGATCATAGAAGACTTATTAGAAGTTGTAAAAGAATAGGCGACGCTGATACACAGGCTGCACAAACTAGAATTGCACAATCTTACACATATCTTGTTCTCATTCCATCTACTCACACCCTATGGAGTTAGACGAAATTCCGCACCGACTGAGGCACTCTGATAGTTACCTTTGAGACGGTCGTGGACAAGTTGTAAATATTGCCTCAACTGCTTTGGCATTGGTTCATGCACGACGTAGTTTTGGAAGCGGAAGAAAGCTTCCTCTATCTCACAATTGAGAAATTGACGAATAAAGTCAGCCTGACCTGCAATCACATCAAGTTCGGAGTCTATTGAGATCAGCACCCAGTCAGGCTCCGGCTGCCCAGCGAAGAGGGCGCAGTCGTAGAGAAATCCCATTTCTTGACGAAACTCTTCAAGACCCTCAAGCGTTACGGGTACTGTATAGGGGGGAACATACCTGTTGCATAACCCAACCGCCCACAACTCGCGATATCCACGCGCCAGCAAGGTTTGTTGTCGTCTCTCCTTCTCCATAGAATCGATTGAACTTTCGCTGATGACAGGGACAGCAACCCATTTTTCCAGCTTAAAAAGAGTTATTTCTTCAGACCATCTTGGTTTCATCTGGCAACGGACAGCCCAGCTCAAACTTTCATCAATTTTGTCAATCTGCTCAGGACTGGTAATTGGATGTAAAAGCTTAGTCTTGATAATGGACATACTTCTTATTTAAGAGTTATTTGGAGCGGTATAGATGTTTAGAAGATATATTATATTTAGGTATTTAGTGCATGAAAAATCGAAAAATACAATTAGCGTTCGTTTAAGAATAATTGCAAACAACCTAGTAAAATAAAAGACAATTTAACGATGAGTAATAACCAGCAAGAATTTTACGTTGTCATTGAACGAGATGAAGATGGATATTATGTAGGAGAAGTTCCTCAGCTTAAAGCCTGTTACAGCCAAAGCGAAACTATTGACGAGCTAATAGCAAATATTAAAGAAGTCATCGAACTTTGTTTGGAAGAGGAGGGGTATGAGAACTTACCGGAGTTTGTAGGTATCCAAAAGGTAGTAAAATAATACCAAAAGTACCTGCTGTTACAGGCAATGAAGTTATTCATGCTCTTGAGAAAGTGGGCTTTCAAGTAGTTCGACAAAAGGGTATTTATGTCAGAATGCAGCATGAAGACGGAAGAGTAGTGACGATTCCCGTTCATGCTGGTAAAAATGTCGGCAGAGGTTTACTACGTAAAATCTTACGTGATGCCAAGATGACAAGAGAAGAGTTTATAGACCTGCTTTGAAGAAAATGCTTTCCAGCCGCTTTATCGAAGCACTGACTTACGCTACAGAACTCCATGCAAAGCAAGTGCGTAAAAGTTCCGGCGTGCCTTATATTTCTCACCTGCTAGGCGTAACCAGTATTGCTTTAGAATATGGAGCAAACGAAGATGAAGCGATCGCAGCTTTACTCCACGATGCAATTGAAGACCAAGGGGGTGCGGCGACAAGAGAAGAAATTCGCCGTCGTTTTGGCGATACAGTTACCGCGATTGTAGACGGTTGCACCGACGTAGAAACAATCCCCAAACCACCTTGGAGACAGCGCAAGGAAGCTTATATCGCCACTATTCCTCAAGCATCCCCATCGATAATTTTAGTCTCAGCTGCCGACAAACTACACAACGCCAGGTCGATCTTAAAAGACTATCGCACTTTAGGCGAAACCGTATGGGAACGATTTAAAGGTGGTAAAGACGGTACGCTATGGTACTATCGCGCCGTTGTCGAAGCTTTTATCGCTAGAGAAAAGACACCTTTAATTAAAGAATTAGAACGAGTCGTTGCAGAATTAGAACAACTAGTGAAGGATGATAATAGGTAATTGGTAGTTGGTATTTGGTAGTTGCGAATCACCTATTACCTATTACCCATTACCCATTACCTCTGCTTATGGCAAACGTCCGTCTAGAAGATATTAAGCGCCGATTTAATAATGTCACTGCGATCGAAGATATTACATTTGAAGTTCCTGATGGAGAATTTTGGGTACTGGTGGGACCTTCGGGATGCGGTAAGTCCACGATTTTGAGGACGATCGCGGGATTAGAAACAGCTACATCTGGCAAACTCTATATTGGGGACACGCTGATGAATGATATCCCCGCCAGACAGCGCGATGTCGCGATGGTATTTCAAAATTACGCCCTCTACCCTCACATGACGGTAGCAGAAAATATCGCCTTCGGATTGCAAATGCGGCAAGTCGATCGCAAAATTATCAGAGAACGAGTAGAGACAGTAGCGCGATCGCTTTCTTTAGAAAATCTACTCGATCGCAAACCCAAACAACTATCGGGGGGACAGCAACAACGGGTAGCATTAGGTAGAGCGATCGCGCGTCAGCCACAAGTATTTTTATTAGATGAACCCCTATCGAATTTAGATGCTCAATTACGAGACGATACGCGGGCAGAATTAAAACAGTTACACGCACAATTAGGTGTAACAACTGTGTATGTCACTCACGATCAAGTTGAAGCGATGACATTAGCCGATAAAATTGTCGTATTAAATCGCGGCAAGATTCAACAAATCGGCGCACCACAGGAAGTTTATGCCCATCCAGCTAATCAGATGATAGCAACTTTTTTGGGCAACCCTCCAATGAATATTATGCCTGCTATTTATACAAATCAAGGTTTTCAGATAGGGGAACAACACATTTTTTGTCCGATAGAAATACAACAGAAATTGAATTTAGCACCAGGAAAACCTGTAGATTTAGGAATTCGTCCTGAGTGTATTTATGTCAATGAACTACTCAGCAGCCAAAACAATACACGCGACTCGCTACTCACGACTCACTTAAAAGTAGTAGAACCATTGGGAAGAGAGATTTTAATTAAAGGCAACGTACCAGGAACGAGCGTATTATTAAACGCACAAGTGAGTCCTAATGTCAATTTACGTGTAGGCGATCGCTTATCTCTGCAACTAGATCTAGATTGTTTATTTGTCTTTGAACCAACTACTGGCGATCGATTGTATCCATAGTAAAGCGCAAATTCCCCCTCAGATAGAGCAGCAAGTGCGATCGCACGTGTTACAATTCTTAATAATTGACAAGGAAACAGAGCAGGGGACGCTTTCAGTATTCCTCTGCCTTTTTATTTGGTTATGTACCCAACATCTGCAACTGGTGCAAACCTGCGTACAACCCACCAAGCTGTATCAACTCCTCATGAGTTCCAGACTCGACTAATTCACCCCGCTTCAAGACAAAAATTCGGTCTACATTGCGAATTGTGGAAAGACGGTGAGCAATAATAATTGCCGTTCGCCCCTCTAGCAAGCGTTCCAAGGCATCTTGAATCGAAGCTTCCGTACCCACATCCAAACTAGCCGTAGCTTCATCCAGTACGAGGATATGAGGGTTACGAATTGCCGCACGCGCAAACGCCAACAATTGCTTTTGTCCGCTAGAAAGATTCGTACCGCGCTCTCGCAACTGAGTATCGTATCCTTGGGGTAACTGCTCGATAAACTGTGCCACATTCGTATTCTCTGCGGCGGCGCGGATCTCTTCAAAAGAATAAGTATCCCCCAGTGTGATATTACTTTTCACATCTCCCGCGAAAATAAAACCTTCTTGCAGAATCACACCCATCCGACAGCGCAATTCTGCCTGCGGAATATCTCGAATATCAACTCCATCCACTAATATTCGTCCTCGTGTCGGTTCGTAGAGACGACACAGCAGCCGAATAATCGAACTTTTTCCCGCCCCCGTAGGACCAACTAAAGCAATTTTTTCTCCTGGACGAATCGTAAAATCTAAATCTTTAATCACATAATCGTCATTTTTATAAGCAAACCATACTTTTTCAAAGCGAATTTCTCCGACATGGGTAGTTGGTAATTGGTAATTGGTAATTGGTAGTTGGTAATTGGTAGTTGCTCCCTCTGCTCCTAGTCTCCTAGTCTCCTCTGCTCTCTTCTCTCTTCCCCGACTCCCGTACGGGCGGGTTTCTAAACCCGCCCCTACCGACTCCCGACTTCCATTCTCAACAGGATCGCGAATCTCAATTGGTTCGTCTAAAATATCGCTGATGCGCTCAACAGCTGTAAATCCGGCTTGAATTGCAGTAAATTTTTCCGCAAACTGGCGTAAAGGATCGAATAATCGTTGGGCAAATAGAATAAATGCAGCAAGAACGCCAAATTCTAATCTTTCTTGCAGGACAAAAATACCACCCAACCAGAGTACCCCTGCAACTGCTACTAAAGCTACCCATTCTAAAGTTGCCGAGACTGCTGAATCGTGAAAGATCGTTCTATCTACCTCACGAATATAGTTTAAATTCGTGGCGCGAAATAGTTCGGCGTTGAATTGTTCGCGGCGAAACATCTGTACGACGTTAATCCCAGAAATATTCTCTTGTAAGGTGGAATTGAGTAAAGACAGTTCTTCTCTAGCTTTATAATTGGCTTTACGATATTGCTGCTGAAAGAAAATAATTAATCCCGTGACTGGAAATAGCATCAACAACAGCATTAAAGCGAGCTGCCACTGTTGCTGAAACATGAGAGCTAAAATTACTAACATGGAGAATAGATCGCTGATAATACCTATTGCTCCAGTTGTGAAGACATCTCCTAATGCTTCCACATCGCTTGTTAAGCGAGTAATTAATTTTCCCACAGGGGTGCGATCGAAAAAGCGTACTGCTAAAGATGTAACGTGTGCAAAGAGATCGTTGCGAATATCTGCTGTCATTTGTTGTCCGACTTTTTGCACTAAGTAGCCTTGCACCCCTGAAAAGATGAGACGAACTATCACTGTTAACAGCAACAAACCTTCCAGAATTTGTAAACCCTGCCCCAGAGGTAGATTTTTGAGAAAATCGTAGGTATTTGGTTCTTTACGAATGAGGGAGATTGCTTGACCGATCAAAATTGGTTGAACGGCATTGGCGATCGCTACTGGAACTAGCAAAACCGTGGAAATCAACAATAACCTACCGTGACGGCGACCGTAAGGAATTAATCTTAGGAACAATCGCCAATCATTCTGGCGGCGGCGATTTCTGACGGGTTGGGATACGGGCGCTGATGTCGTCATGCTGCAACCTTTAATGGACGATCGGTCATCTAAAATACATTTTCTTAATTTAGCGCTAGTACTGACTCAAGATCGCTCTCATTCTGGCTAGATTTTTGCAGGCGATCGCTCAGTTTTTCTATTTCTGATGAGGAGGTTACCCGAATCTGCCTAATATGGAGCGATTCAATGCCTACTATCCGTCTGCTACTAGTCTTAATCAAAAAAATATGAAAACTACATATTACATTCACCGTTTTTCAGTATTATTATCAGTAATCCCTGTATCAATCTTTATCTGAAACTATTGCGATCGCTACAATCTTCTGGCAATTTTTTATGCCAGATATATTATTTTGCATATTCATATGATTCAAATACTTAATCCTGCATAAGTTTCGTACTTAAATTTTGTATTTCAATCTTTTTAGCTTGCTTTCAAAAGGAGAAAATTTCTAATTTAACTTATTTGATTTTATAGCAATCCAATTTAATTCATGAACGTGGAGCAGGCTTCTAGCCTGCGGCTGGCTAGAAGCACAAATCATTTAGAACTGCTATAGCAGTTTCTCGTATAGAGACGTTACATATAACGTTTCTATACGAGCAATCGATTTCACGATTAACTATTAAGAATTAAGAGTTAAGAATTAAAAGCAAATGAAAGTAACAACTATAGAAACCGCGTACCCACTTTCACCAATGCAGCAGGGAATGCTGTTTCATAGCCTCCACGCTCAACAATCTGGAGTTGATATCGAGCAGGTAATTTGTTCGATCCGCGATCGCCTCAATATTTCTGCTTTTATTCAAGCATGGCAACGAGTTGTGGAACGCCACCCAGTTTTAAGAACGAGCTTTGATTGGAAAAGCGATCGTCAACCATTACAATGCGTCCACCTACAACCCGCTATTGAGATAGAACGAGAAGATTGGCGTAGCTTGTCAGCGATGGAACAAGAACAACAGTTGCAAGTATATCTTCAGCGCGATCGCGCCCTTGGCTTTCAGATGGATCGCTTGCCATTAATGCGTTTAGCTCTGGTGCAGCTCGGCGATCGTGACTACCGCTTGATTTGGACTTTTCATCATGCCATATTAGACGGTCGGTCTTTGCATATAGTTCTCAAAGAAGTTTTTACTTTTTACGATGCTTTCTGCCTGGGAGAGGACTTAGAAATACCACAACCTCGTCCTTATCAAGATTACATCCAATGGTTACAGCAAGATTGGTCAAAAACCGCCAACTTTTGGCAACAACGACTCAAAGGCTTTACTGCACCAACTCCATTAATAGCTAACTCAACATTAGCTAAAACCTTAAATACAGACTTAGAGATCGTCGATCGCAGTTTTGGCAATCGCGAACTGCGACTGTCAGAGCAAACGACAGCGATATTAAAATCTTTGGCACAACAACACCAGCTCACGCTTAACACTTTGGTACAGGGAGCTTGGGCTATACTACTGAGTCGCTACAGTCGCGAAACCGATATTGTCTTTGGAGCCACGAGAGCTTGCCGTCACTCCTCTGTAGCCGGAGCTGAGTCTATGGTAGGACTGCTGATTAATACCCTACCAGTGCGGGTCAATGTCTCGCCAGAGCAACAGCTTTTACCGTGGTTGCAGGAATTGCGATCGCAGTGGGTGACTTTGCGGGACTACGAACATACTCCTTTAGTCAATATTCAAGGTTGGAGCGACGTTCCCAGTGGTACGCCTCTGTTTAACAGCCTTTTAGTATTTGAAAACTATGAATTGAATTCGGCTTTACGCGCTCAAGGTAGTCGATGGCAAAATCTAGAATTCCGATTAGAAGAACAAACGAATTATCCACTCACCTTAGTTAGCTGCGCCGCATCAGAGCTTTTACTCAAACTTACTAACCAGAGCATAGAATAGTGAACAGTTTTAGGTTGCGGCGTAAGCAACATGTTTCTCACGAAAAAAGTTTTGCAC
>NZ_RSCK01000048.1:0-50805 GCF_003991895.1 Chroococcidiopsis cubana SAG 39.79 | reverse complement strand
CGACCGAAGGGAGTGGGGAAGAGCGAGTTCCCCCTTGTCCCCCTTGTCCCCCTTGTCCCCCTTCGCCCCCTTGTCCTCATGTCCTATACAGAGTCTCAATTAGAAGAGGCAGTCATCTCGGTGGCTGGTCTAACATCGTATATTCAATTATTGCTGGAACATGATGAGGTGTTGCGGCAAGTGTGGGTTGTGGGGGAGGTTTCGAGTCTTAGCCGTCACTCTAAAGGTTTGTTTTTGACGCTGCAAGACCCAGAGACAAAAGCTGAGATTAAGTGTGTGGTGTGGAATAGCCAGTTGTCGCGCTTGGCTCAACTACCAGTACAAGGGGAGCAGATCGTAGTTTTGGGTAGTATTCGTTTGTATCCTCAGCGGGGACAATATCAACTGACAGTGTGGCAGGCTTTACCAGCGGGGGAGGGATTGCTGGCGTTGAGACTGCGGCAGTTGCGCGATCGCCTGGAGGCAGAAGGTTTATTCGATCTAGAATGGAAGAGAACTCTGCCAGCTCATCCCCAGGCGATCGCCGTTGTCACTTCACCAACAGCAGCGGCTTGGGGCGATATTCAAAAAACGCTTAAACGCCGCTATCCTGGTTTATCTGTTCTGTTTTCGCCTGCTACCGTGCAAGGAGAGCCAGCACCAGCATCTATTGTCAAAGCGATCGAGCGCGTGGAACGAGACGGAAGGGCGGAGGTGTTGGTTCTTACCCGTGGTGGGGGCGCAGTGGAGGAGTTGGCTTGCTTTAACGACGAACGAGTCGTGCGAGCGGTAGCTGAGTGTTCTATACCCGTGATTACGGGGATTGGGCATCAGCGAGACGAGACTTTAACAGACTTGGTGGCTGACGTGTGCGCCCATACGCCTACAGCAGCAGCGGAACTTGTTGTACCAGATTTAGCGGTTGTGTATGCCGAGCATCGGCAGAGGATAGAGACGCTACAGGCAGTTGTACAGCAACAATTAGATATAGCAGGCGATCGCTACTATTCTCTCAGCAGTCGGTTGGGGCGTTTGCGTTTAGACCGAGAAATTCAGCGCGAGATTGAGTTTTTAAATTGGAAAAAGCAGCAGTTAATTCAGGTAACTCAACAGCGATCGCAAAAAGCACGGCAACACTGTCATTTATTAGCACAGAAACTTGCTAGCCTCGATCCTCATGCGGTGTTGAAACGGGGTTACGCTGTAGTTCGGCAAGAAAACGGTGCGATCGCTCGTTCGGCTGCTCAGTTAGCGCCAGGACAAGAGTTATTAATTCAGCTCAGTCAAGGAAAAATCAAAGTTAAAATTATCGAGAATTCTCAATCTGAAATCTAAAATTCTTAGCCCTACAGACAAAAGCTACTGGCACAGGTTAAAACTTTCTACAGTATGTTGAGTTCGTGTAGATAAATTGAGTTATTGTCGTCACGAATTTCGTTCGCTTAGGAAGAATTATTGTATGAGAATTTCCGCAAAACTACGTAGATTTATTTGGTTGTTCATTTTATTTGTATGGGTAGCATTAGCAGCAATTTTTCTAGTCCCGCAATTAGCTCTAAAGTTTTCACGACCCACACCTTTACAAGTGGTAGATATAGCTAGCTCTAATATAACTAACACCAATTCTTCAAAAAAGCCTATTTCTCCATCACCCACAGAAAAATCCAGTTCGAGTAAACCTCCAATTTTAGTATCTAGTAATGCCATCACGCCAACTACGTTTACTAATAAAACAATCGATCGCAATCCGATAAAAAAAGTTTTTCCGAGCGATTTTATCTCAGCTAATGTTAAAACTCAATATGGCGCAAAAGGTGATGGCGTTACAGATGATACGGCAGCAATTCAAAAAGCTCTAAATGATGAACGCGACGAAGAACAAGATTATTTTGGCAAGCCAAAAGCTCTGTACTTTCCGGCTGGAACTTATTTAATCAGCAATACTTTAAATTGGAAGGGTTGCTGTATGAGTTGGCAGGGACAAGGAGCAGGAATTAGTATTATTAAACTCAAAGACAAGACGAAAAGTTTTGGCGATCGCAATGCTCCTAAACCAGTCATACAGACTATAGATGGTAATATGTCATTCCGCCAAAATATTACAGATTTAACCGTAGATACGGGAAAAAATAATCCAGGCGCGATCGGGATAGACTATATTTCTAATAATTTTGGTTCTCTGTGGAATGTTTTAATTCGCTCTGGTGACGGACAAGGAAAAGTTGGTTTAGATATGTCGAGACAATGGGCAGGACCTTGTTTAATTAAGAACGTACAAATTAATGGATTTGACTACGGCATTGTCACTAAAAACTTAGAATATGGTCCTACGTTCGAGGAAATTACACTTCAACAGCAAAAAGTAGCAGGTATTTTGAATGATGGTAATACATTAGCAATTCGTAAACTTCAGAGTAAAAATTCTGTACCAGTCATTCAAAATCAAGCACCAGCGGGCATGATAATTGTTATAGATGGCAATTTTCAAGGTGGTGCGGCAAAAGCCAGTGCTATTGAAAACAACGGTTATTTATATGCGAGAAATATCAATACTAGCGGTTATAAATCGGCAATTCATCACAAAGAAACTATAGTTTCTGGTACAAGTGTAAGTGAATATGTCTCTGACAAAATATATAATCTGTTTGATAGTCCAATGCGATCGCTCAATTTACCAATTGAAGAAACACCAGTTTTCGAGGATAAAAATTTAGCTAATTGGATGGCTTTTTCTCCTCAATGGTACGGAGAAACTGATTCTTTACAAGATGCACTCAATTCAGGTAAATCGACTATTTATTTTCCTTTCGGTACGTACTTTTCTCATGATAAAAAAGTTTTCAAGGTTCCGGCTTCAGTTCGACGTATTGTCGGCTTTTCGTCTATTGTGAATGGCGGTGGAATTGTATTTCGCGTCGAGCAAAATAGCGACAAGCCTTTGATTATCGAACAATTTGGTTATGGAGTCACAATAGAACACGCTTCACCGCGCACTGTTGTTATTCAACATGGTGGCTACGAGTACAAAGACTTTCCCAAATCTGGCAAGCTATTTTTAGAAGATGTAGGAGTTAGTTTACGGATTAATTACCCTCATCAAGTTTGGGCGAGGCAGTTAAATGTTGAAACTTTAGATGCAGCACGTACTAAAATTGAAAATAAAGGCGGGACGCTCTGGATTTTGGGACTAAAAACGGAGGGTAAGGGTTCTGTAATCAATACTACTAAAGGTGGTAAAACAGAAGTTTTGGGAACTTTAATCTATCCAGTACATGACTTTACTGCTCAAGAAAAGCAGGAAGCTGCATTTATTAGCAATAACTCTAGTCAGTCATTAATCTATTCTGTCAGTGCTTATGGTGAGAACAAAAACTATGATATTCAAGTAGAAGAGACTCGGAACGGCGTGAAGCGCCAACTACTGAGTAAGGATTTTCCTGGTAGAATGCCTTTGTTTGTGGGGTATAAATAGCGAAAAAATTCAAAAGTAGTAGGGTGGCATTGCCCACCTATACTATTATTGAAGTAAGCTTACTAATATGTAAAATAAAAGTTCGTTTAGCAAACTCTCTTATTCGCAAATTCTTTTGGTATGTCTCGTAACTCCAATTCCAAAACTAAATCAAACACTTCACCTTTACCCGATACTTGGAAATATGAAGTAGCTGTAGCAGAAGTTGAGTCACTTATCTCTCGGATTGAAGCAGGCGAGTTAGAATTGGAAGAGGTGTTCGAGCAATTTACTCAAGCTGTAGAGCAGTTGAAACAGTGCGAAACTTTTTTGCAACAACGACAGCAACAAGTGGATTTGTTAATTGAAACTTTGAATAATGAATCTTAAAAAGTCAAAAGTCAAAAGTGAGAAGTCAAAAACTGGTAGAGTGTTTTGGGTAAAACTTATCGTCAAAAAATAAAGGTTAGCCAAATATACTTAAATTCAAATTTTGAGCGAGTTGCTGTATTAAGAATATACCAGCTTTGGAATTACCTGTTTCGTCTAAACCAGGACTGTAACACGCGATCGCACCTTGAGTCGGTACAATTGATAAAATTGCCCCACTAACTCCCGATTTTGTCGGTAAGCCTACTTCTGAGGCAAAACGTGCTGAAGCTTGGTATAAACCACAAGTCGTCATAGTTGCATTTACTATACGACGGTTTTGGGGCGCGATCGCGTCATGAGCTTGTACGAGTAACATTCCTATCCGTGCTAAGTCAGCTACCGTACCAGCTAAACAGCAAACATGATTGTATGCATCTAGAGTAGTTTCTGGCGAGTGAATATTGCCAGCTTTAGTTAATAGTCGAGTTATCGCAAGGTTGCGATCGTTGGGTAAAGAACGCACGGAATCAAGCATTTGGTTATCTAGAGTTAGCTGACAACCTGCGGTTTGATTCAGCCACAAACGGAGATTTTCACAGCGAGAAAATGCATTGATACCTGGGAGGATAGAACAAAGTGCGATCGCGCCACTATTGATCATTGTATTGCGAGGAAAACCTTCATCTGCTATCAGTTGAGTTAGAGAATTAAAAGGCAGATCGGATGGTTTCATTCCTACATGAGAGAAGACTACTTTTGCACCTAATTGCTGTAACAAAAATAGCAAAATAAAGGGCTTGACAACACTCATTAACGGAAAAGTACAATGAGTATCGCCTGCGTTATAGCTTTGTTCTGTCACAGTTTGAATTTGCACTGCTAACCAATTTGGATTAGCTTGGGCTAAGAGAGGAATGTAGTTAGGTAGTTTTCCTTCTTGAGTATGCCTGCGTGCTTGCATTACCCAAGTTTCTAGTTGCGCTGGAGTTAAAGGCTTCAAATGTGGTAATTGATAGTTGGTAGTTGGTAGTTGTCTACAATCCTTAACTGTAAAAGTTGCCATCTTTACGAGTGAAAACGCAACCTTCTACACTCGATTTTGCCATGAGATCGACATCAGGATAACAATATAATCGTTACCTAAAGCATGATATTTATAAAAATCAGTTACCATTTGTAAAAAGTTAAAAGTTGAAATTTAAAAGTCAAAATACATAATTTTGTCCGTAATGCTGTAGGGGCGGGTTTATTGACGAGCTTTGATAAAAATGAAGAGCTTCACAAATCCGCCCTCTTTCACGTCAGGATCTTCACAAACCCGCCCTCTTTTATCCAAAAATCACAATCCCAATTTTTCCAACACCGGACGGGTAGAAACAATATGTCGTTCTAATCCTAATTGTTTCGGTGCAACTCCTAACGCCAAAGCAATTAATTGGGGAAAATGTAAGACTGGTAAACCAAGTTTTCTCCCGATAACTTTCTCAACTTCTGGTTGACGAGAATCGAGATTTAAATGACACAAAGGACAAGGTGTCACCATACAATCTGCACCAGAGGCGATCGCATCTTGAATGTGCATTCCTGCCATTTTAAATGATTGTTCGGTGGCATAACTGGAAAGAGGCCAACCGCAACATTGCGTGCGTCCGCGATAATAGACTGGTGTTGCTCCCACTGCTTCAAACATATTTTCCATTGCTTGAGGATTAAATGGATCGTCGTAGGGCATAGTTTTACGAGCGCGCAGTAGGTAACAACCATAGAAAGCCGCACACTTTAAACCGCTCAAAGACTTGGTGACTTTTTGCTGAATTGCCTTGTAACCATAATCCGTCACCAGCGCGTAAAGTAAATGCTTGACTTCCGTACTGCCACGATAGGGGGAACAGCCTTCTTTTTGGAGAAAACCGTTAACTTTATCTAGATAAGCTGGATCGCTTTGTTGAGATTCTTTAAGGCGATCGTCAACGTGAGCGATGACACCCTGACAAGTGCTGCAATGAGTTAAAAGAGGTAAGTTTAATTCTTCTGCTAAAGCAATATTCCTGGCATTAACAGTATCTTCTAGCAATTGCGAATCTTCTTTAAACGTACCAGAACCGCAGCAAGCGGCTTTTTTTAGCTCTATTAGTTCAATTCCTAAAGCTTGAGTTAGCGCTTGAGTTGATAGGTGCAATTCCCGACAAGCACCTTGAGCGACACAACCAGGGTAATATGCGTATTTTAAAGCTGTAGATGACATGGTAAATATAGTCAATAGGGTTTAGGAGTCAGGGGTAAGAAGAATATAACTCTAAGCTAACGCTTTGATAGTCGCAGGTGATTGTTTGATAGCCCTGGGCGATCGCTAGTATTTCCACTAGGTTTCTACGTTAACCCGTACAGTCTTTGTCATCACAGAAACAGATTGGAGTCGTAATTCTTCCAGAGTTCGCTGATAGATCGAGCCTGAAAAGGATATCCTGGCTACCCTTCTCTCTCACCTCTCATTTAGTGACAAAAAGAAAATAGACCATGTGGAGAGATATACGATCGCGCTTTTCGATAAGATGAATATGCTCAAAAGTATTTTACCTAAGTTCAAGGTCTAGCAACTGGTTAAGGACAGTCATCGTATGAGCGAAACGGAAATTTTTGAAAAAGTAAAGAAAATCGTCACCGAGCAACTAAGCGTTGAAGCCAGTAAGGTCACGCCCTCGGCTCATTTTGCTAACGATCTCAATGCCGATTCTCTGGACACAGTAGAGCTGGTAATGGCTCTAGAAGAAGAATTTGATATTGAAATTCCTGATGAAGCAGCCGAACAGATCACCACGGTACAAGAAGCTGTGGACTACATCAACAATAAAGTTGCTACATCCGCGTAAGTGTTAGTCACTTGTCCTTTGTCATTTGTCCTTTGTTCGCCAGCAATGACAAATGACGAATGACGTAGGGCGTAGACACCCGAAGGGGGGCTTCTCGAAGAATAGCCCTTCCCGAAGGATATGACAAATAGTTCACGGGTGAAGAAGCTGGCTGAGAATTGAGCTATGACAGATTTGGAAAAAAAACGGGTTGTGGTGACTGGTGTTGGCGCGATTACGCCAATTGGCAATAATCCAGTTGAATTCTGGGAAGGATTGCAAAGCGGTCGCAATGGTATTGGTTCGATTACATTATTCGATCCATCACAGCATAGATGCCGGATTGCCGGAGAGGTGAAAGGTTTCGACCCGCAGCAATACATGGATGGCAAAGATGCGAAACGAATGGATCGTTTTGCACAATTTGGCGTTGCTGCAAGTTTACAGGCGATCGCCGATGCCCAGTTTACGATTAACGAGTTAAATGCCGAACAAGTCGGTGTCATGCTCGGTACGGGGATTGGTGGGATTAAAGTTTTAGAAGAACAGCAAACCATTTATCTCAATCGCGGACCCGATCGCTGTAGCCCTTTCATGGTTCCCATGATGATCGCGAATATGGCGGCGGGGTTAACGGCAATTCACGTCGGTGCAAAAGGACCGAACTCCTGTCCTGTAACAGCTTGTGCTGCGGGTTCTAACGCAATTGGCGAGGCATTTCGACTGATCCAGCACGGATACGCCCAAGCGATGATTTGTGGTGGTACGGAAGCCGCTGTTACACCCCTATCGGTAGCGGGATTTGCCTCGATGCGGGCGCTATCTTTCCGCAACGACGATCCAACCCACGCCAGTCGTCCGTTCGATCGCGATCGGGATGGTTTTGTGATGGGAGAAGGGTCGGGAATTTTATTGCTGGAAGAATTAGGACACGCCCTGAGTCGGAAAGCCAAAATTTATGCGGAAATTGTCGGCTATGGCATGACTTGCGACGCTTACCACATGACGGGAATTGCCCCTCAAGGAGAAGGCGCAGCCAGGGCGATCGCTCTGTGTCTCAAAGATGGTGGAATTAAGCCAGAGCAAGTAAACTACATCAACGCTCACGGTACGAGTACCCCAGTCAACGATCCGAGCGAAACAGCGGCAATTAAAACAGCCTTGGGTGAAGCAGCTTATCAAGTTGCCATCAGTTCCACCAAGTCAATGACGGGTCATTTACTCGGCGGTTCGGGAGGAATTGAAGCAGTTGCGACAGTCATGGCGATCGCCCACGATCGGGTTCCGCCTACAATCAATTTGGAAAACCCCGATCCAGAATGCGATTTAGATTACATCCCAAATCAAAGTCGCGCCCACACCGTCAACGTTGCCCTATCCAACTCCTTCGGCTTCGGCGGACACAACGTTACCCTGGCATTTAAAAAATATGTCTAAGGGAGCAGTGTAGAGACGTTACATGCAACGTCTCTACACTGCTCCCTCAAAAAAAGGCTTGCATGGCGATCTCGAAGTATGGGACGATCGCTTATGCGTGCCGAGGGCGATGCCAAGCATTTAGCATCTTATGTATTGAGCCGCAACTGCGAGCTGAACTGTCGTTAACAAACTAGAAATTATGGCTGTTGCAACCCAATCCCTTGAAGAACTTTGTATTAACTCAATCCGCTTTCTGGCAATTGATGCCGTAGAAAAGGCAAAGTCGGGTCATCCTGGGCTGCCGATGGGTGCTGCTCCGATGGCATTCGTGCTTTGGGATCGCTTCATGCGGTTTAATCCTAAAAATCCGGCTTGGTTGAATCGCGATCGCTTTTTGCTGTCGGCGGGACATGGCAGTATGTTGCTGTATGCCCTGCTCTATTTAACTGGATATGAAGATTTAACTTTAGATGACCTCAAGCAGTTCCGTCAATGGGAATCAAAAACCCCAGGTCATCCAGAAAACTTTATGAATCCAGGGGTAGAAATTACCACTGGTCCATTGGGACAGGGAATCGCGAATGGTGTGGGAATTGCGATGGCTGAGGCTCACCTAGCAGCCACATTCAACAAACCCGATTTCCCCATCATCGACCACTACACCTACGTCATCTTAGGCGACGGTTGCAACATGGAAGGTGTTTCTGGCGAAGCTTGTTCTTTAGCCGGACACTTGGGACTGGGTAAGCTAATTGCTCTATATGACGACAACCACATTTCGATTGACGGTTCCACCGACCTAGCGTTTACAGAAGATGTTGGGAAACGGTTTGAGGCTTATAATTGGCACGTCCAGGTAGTAGAAGACGGTAACACAGATCTAGATGGCATTCAAAAAGCCATAGAAGCAGCAAAAGCTGTCACTGATAAGCCTTCTCTGATTAAAGTGCGGACAACCATTGGTTACGGATCGCCTAAGAAAGCCGATACTCGCCACGCTCACGGCGAAGCTTTAGGCGAAGATGAAGTTAAAGCCACCCGCGAACATTTAGGTTGGAACCACCCGCCGTTTGAAGTACCAGAAGATGCACTCAACCACTGGCGTAAAGCGATCGATCGCGGTGCAAAACTCGAACAAGAGTGGAACCAAATGTTCGATCGCTACAAACAGCAATATGCTGACGAAGCTCGCACCCTAGAACGGATGCACGAAGCCGAACTGCCCCCAAACTGGGATTCAGTTCTGCCCACCTACAAGCCAGAAGATAAAGCGATCGCTACCCGCGTTCACTCCGGTAATTGCTTGAATGCGATCGCGGAAGTGCTGCCAGAATTGATTGGTGGTTCTGCTGACCTGGCTCCTTCTAACAATACCCTACTCAAGAATTCGGGCGACTTCCAAAAAGGACAATACCAAAATCGCTACATCCGCTTTGGCGTGCGCGAACACGGTATGGGTTCTATTTGTAACGGTCTTGCCCTAGATGGATCGGGGCTAATTCCCTACTGCGCTACATTCCTAGTTTTCACAGACTACATGCGGGCGGCGATTCGGCTTTCGGCACTGTCGGAAGCAGGCGTAATCTACGTCATGACTCACGACTCGATCGCGCTAGGTGAAGATGGTCCCACCCACCAACCAGTGGAACACATGGCAGCTTTGCGAGTCATACCCGATCTGTACGTGCTTCGTCCGGCTGACGGTAACGAAACTTCGGGAGCTTACAAAGTCGCGATCGAAGCAGCTAAAGGCAAGCGATCGGGCAACAAAGTACGTCCTTCCGTACTCGCCTTAACTCGCCAAGCCTTACCCAACCTAGCTGGTAGCTCGATTGAAGGCGTGACCAAAGGCGCTTACATCCTATCAGACAGCGATGGTACGCCCGACATCATCTTAATCGGCACGGGTAGCGAAACTCAACTTTGCGTCAAAGCAGCCGAGCAACTGCGCGGTGAAGGCAAAAAAGTGCGAGTTGTCTCCATGCCTTGCTGGGAAATTTTTGAAGAACAGACTCCAGAATACAAAGAATCCGTGCTACCCAAAGCCGTGAAAAAGCGGGTTTCCGTAGAAGCAGCCGTGACCTTTGGCTGGTGTCGTTACGTTGGTTCCGAAGGTATTGCGATCGGCATCGATCAATACGGTTCTTCTGCTCCTGGCAATGTTTGTATGGAGAAATTTGGTTTCACCGTCGATAATGTATTGACAAAAGCTAAATCTTTGTTGGGCTAAATGCCTATTATAGGGGCGCACAGCCGTGCGTCCCTGTTGTTATGGTCTGATGGGGTTCTCGTGAGAATTTCTATACTTTAAAATCAGAATCGATTACTTGCTTGCCACGTTCTTTGACTACCCATTTCTGAGCGAGCGCGCTGAGATTCCGACGTTCATCACGAATTCTACGAGCTTGATAGCGCAGCAACTTAGCCTCAGCGCATAATTGCAAAGCTTGAGTGTGTATGAGCCTAGTTATAATACATTGATTCCTTAAGTCTAGTTCTTGGTAGGATGGCTTTTTAAGAGAATGCATAGGCAGGGCAGCTATAAGGGATGAGAGAGCGACCGATCGTAGTTTACTACGATCGGTCGCTCTCTCATCCCTGTCATGGGGGAGAAAAGCCCAGACTAAAAATAAGGGATTAAATTTACTGGCATGTAGTTAAACTAAGCCGCAGAGCCACTCCTGCGGCTTAGTTTAACGTGATTTCGACCAACAACCAACAACCAATTTAATCTATAGACTCCTCACGCACGATCGCCAACCCCAAATCCTTATAAGCAGCCAACGCCTCATTCGCTACCGTTGGTGCAGTCACCAAATAAGTCAGAGCGTGAATCGATTCCACCACATAAGGCGCAGCCGTATCTAGCTTCGCAGCCGTTGCCAATCCTACCACCTCCGCCGCTCTTGCAATCATCGCTCGTTTGATGTATGCCTCATTTAAATTCGTCACGCTTATGCCAATTTCTGGATGCAGGCTGCACACCCCCAACATGCACAAATCGGCACGAATCATCCGTAACGCCTCAACAGTAGCCGCACCAACATTAACTATGGCTTTTTTATAAAGCTGTCCGCCCAACATCACGACTTCAATATAGGGATGATCTGCCAACGCAACAGCGATTGGCGGGCTATTTGTGACGACAGTTGCTTGTAAATCTAGCGGTAAATGACAGGCTACCTGAAGCGTCGTCGTACCCCCATCCAAAATTACCACCTGCCCCGCACAAACTAATTTTGCCGCAGCACGGGCGATCGCCTCTTTTTCTTTCGGTGCTTGTTTTTGGCGATCGGCGTAACTCGCGATCGCGGGTGAAGCCAAAAGCGCCCCACCATGCACCCGTTGCAACAAACCCGACTCTGCCAATTCCCGCAAATCTCGACGAATCGTATCCTCAGAAACATTCAGCGCCGTACTGAGTTCCGATGACAGCACCTTTTTATCGCGGCGCAGAATATCTAAGATGTATTGCCGTCTCTCTGCGGTTAGCATAGTTGCTCTGCCTGAAATTGCGTTTTCGATCTTGAAATTGCACCCTTATAAGTATAAACTCATAAACATGCAGGTTTTTGCATGTTAGTCAGTGCTTATAACTGAATTCAAGCATAATTCAAGCATACTTATGCACGTTTGAGTGTATCGTGCTTGACAGCGCTTTTGTAGCCACGAGCGATTGACTCGATCCCCACAGACTGCTTTGCTGTTTGTAGCGATCGAATTGCAATCCTGCTGACAACCTTCTCGTGCGATTGACCCGTCCGTAATAGTTCCTCACTAAAATATTAGCCATGACTATCACCGCTACTAAATTCCCTATCGATCTCGGTGCATACAAACCTCTGAAACTCGATCCAAGCAACCCCGTTCTCACAAACGAACAGCGAGAAACTTTAAAAGCAAATATTCAACTTTGTCGCGATGCGATCGTTTTATTTACGGCAACTGGAGCTGCGAAAGGAGTTGGCGGACATACAGGTGGACCCTACGACACCGTACCAGAAGTCATGATTCTCGATGCCTTCTTTCGGGGAGCGCCGGATAAATTCGTGCCAATTTTCTTTGATGAAGCGGGACACCGAGTCGGCACTCAATATTTAATGGCAGCTTTACGCGGTGAATTACCAGCCGAACAACTGCTGAAATATCGCGAAGCAAATTCTAAACTACCAGGACACCCCGAACTAGGATTAACTCCTGGCGTGCAGTTTAGTTCGGGACGGCTAGGACATATGTGGCCCTATGTTAACGGTGTGGCAATGGCAAATCCTGGCAAAGCAGTATTTTGCTTGGGTTCGGACGGTTCGCAGCAAGAAGGCAATGACGCGGAAGCAGCACGGTTAGCGATCGCCCAATACCTCAACGTGAAGCTAATTATCGACGATAATGATGTAACAATCGCCGGACATCCTTCTAAATATTTGCCTGGTTTTAGCGTTGCCAAAACCCTACAAGGTCATGGGTTGAAAGTACTTGAGGGAGATGGTGAAGATATTGATGATTTGTACCGTCGTCTGTGCGAAGCTGTAACTACACCAGGTGCGATCGCGGTGATTAACAAGCGTCCCATGTGTCCCGGAATTGAAGGCTTAGAAGGCTCTACCCACGGTCATGACGTGATTTCGGTAGACTTGGCGCTGAAATATCTCGAATCTCGCGGACAAGCGGCGGCTGTCGAACATATCAAGAGCATCCAAAAACCCAAAGATAGTTACACTTTCCTCGGTTCTGGCGACAAATTAGGCGCTAACCGCAACATATTTGGCGAAGCAATGGTAGAAGTTCTCGGTCGGATGAGCGAGACGGAACGCAAGGAAAAAGTCATGGTCATCGATAGCGACCTAGAAGGTTCCTGCGGTCTGAAGAAGATTCACGATGCTTACCCCGAAATCTTCATTCCTTCTGGGATTATGGAGCGCGGTAACTTTTCGGCTGCGGCTGGATTTGGCATGGAAAAAGGCAAGCAAGGAGTTTTTGCCACATTCAGCGCCTTCCTAGAAATGTGCATTTCTGAAATTACGATGGCGCGGCTGAATTATTCCAACGTTCTGTGCCATTTTTCCCATGCGGGTGTTGATGACATGGCAGATAATACTTGTCATTTTGGCATCAACAATATGTTTGCCGATAATGGCTTGGATGACGGTCACGAAACACGGCTGTATTTCCCCGCCGATGCCAATCAGATGAAAGCTTGCGTGAATGCTGTATTTAGCGATCCTGGTTTGCGTTTCATCTTCTCTACACGTTCCAAAGTACCAAACATTCTCGACGGTAACGGTAACGACTTATTTGGCAGCAACTACAAATTCGTCCCTGGTAAAGATGAAGTCGTGCGGGAAGGAACTGCGGGTTACATCGTCAGCTTTGGTGATGCCTTGTACCGCTCCCTCGATGCTGTAGAGCGTCTGAAGCAGGAAGGAATAGATGTGGGTTTAATTAATAAAGCCACGCTGAATGTTGTCGATGAGGAGACGATGGCAAAAATCGGCAAAACTTCCTTTGTAGTGGTTGCGGAAGCCTTTAACCGTCGCACTGGCTTGGGTAGTCGTTTCGGTTCTTGGTTATTAGAGCGCGGCTATACTCCTAAATACGCTCACCTCGGTACTTATCGTGAAGGTTGTGGCGGTTTGTGGGAACAATACCCACATCAGGGAATTGACCCAGCAGGAATTATGAATAAAGTCAAGGAATTGGCGAAATAATCTTATCCTTGCACTAATCAATCGCTCTTAGCCCCCTCACGCTCTTAGCCCCCCTTTTTAAGGGGGGTTGGGGGGATCTTCTCCGCCGTAGTCATCAAGCATCGATCCGATCCAAATCAATTCAATCATGAGTTTTTGATGCGATCGCAAAACCGATAAAAAATAGTATCCACCACAGAAATACCGATAGAATCAAATATTTTAACTTTTAACTTTTAACTTTTGACTTGCTAGTATGACAACTGATTTCTATAAATACCATGCTTTGGGAAACGATTATATTGTTATCGACCCAAATATAGTTAACTTTAACTTAAGTGAAAAAGCAATTCAATTAATTTGCGATCGCAATTTTGGTATTGGTTCAGATGGGATATTATATGGACCTATTTTTACAGGGGATAAGATAGAACTGAGAATTTTTAACCCTGATGGTAATGAAGCTGAAAAAAGTGGTAATGGAATTCGGATTTTTTCGAGATATTTAGTTGATGCTGGATACATCAAGACAAAAACATTTCAATTAACAACTTTAGGCGGTGAGGTTGCTGTCGAAGTTTTAAACCCAGAAGCAACGCTGTTTAAAGTGGATATGGGAACTGTTACTTTTGAAAGTGAATTGATTCCGGTGACTGGTTCGCCTCGCCAAACAGTTGCGATCGATTTACCTGTAAACGATTTAACTTTGAAAGCCACTTGTTTATCTATTGGTAATCCTCACTGCGTTATCCCAGGATCGGAAGTTTCTCAGGAGCTTGCTGTATCTTTAGGGGCAAAAATTGAAAATCATCCGCTATTTCCTAAACGCATAAACGTGCAGTTTTTGCAAGTACTCGATCGCCAAAATATTCAAATAGAAATTTGGGAACGAGGCGCTGGTTATACTTTGGCTTCTGGTAGTAGTAGCTGTGCGGCTGCGAGTGCTGCTTATAAATTAGGTTTGGTTGACGATCGGGTTAAAGTACACATGCCAGGAGGAGAAATTGATATTGAGATAGTAGGCGATCGCGTTTTTATGACTGGTGGTGTGTCGGCTGTGGCTCAGGGTGAATTTGCGAAGGATTTTTTGAGCTGCCTGAATCTTCTCATCGATTGAGTGGCAACGCGACGACGAATCGAGGTGAAGTTGTATCTCTTTGTAGACCATGAAATTCTTGATTTGTAATCAGGGTGAGTGAAGTCGCGTTTGAATCTAAGCGAGTGGCGAAGGTCAAGTCACCGTTAAATGTACTGTAGGAAGCCACTTCTACTCTGGGATTGTCGATCGCGGGAATAACATCGTATTGATTGCCCAAATTGTCAATCAGAATCAAATTTTGAGGATTCGTGTTGAGTTTAATTGTTTTAGGCGATCGATTGACGACAGCTACATTCACAATGATGCGATCGGGCGCAAAGCGAACTCCCATCACTTGTAATACTGTTCCATTGGGATGTTGAACTTTTAAGCCCTGCTCCGAGTAGGACAGAGCCGCCCGTTCGGTTCTCACCGGAGCAGTCGCTGACGCAGTGCTAATTCGATTCGTCCGAATTGAATGGGTGTTAGAGGAGCTAACGTTGGGCGACCTGACGTGCAGCCGCGCACCATTTCGTAATCGAATGTCAAAATTACCCGTAGGAGGCTGAATTTTGCGTCCGTTAATGGTGTAGGATGGCGGAATCACCCATCCAGCATTCGCAGAACGTCTCGGTTGAGGCGGCGCAGTTTGCCCGCGAGTAACGGTCTGTTTGATGGGAATTTGCAGGGTCAGGAGCGGATACTGAGTTTCAGGATCGGTCTTTAACCCCCTGCGACTATTTGTGACTAACATGAGGGAGGTTGCTTGAGGTGCAAGTCCACCCCGAAAGGTCAGCCAACCTTGGGAGGTTTTACCAGGATTCATCGCTAAATATCGATTTGTTTCTGGGGGTTCCATAAAGTATCGATTGCCCAAATTATCGATTAAAACCATCCCTTTAGTGCTATTGAGTTGAATTTTACGGGAGCTACGATTGACCGCAGTAAGATTCAGCGAGATGTTGGTTTTGGTAAATTTTACGTCTGCCAGCTGTAAGCTCGTGCCGTTAGGATGGACGGCTTCAAGAGTCGTTTGAGCGGAGGTGGAAAATTGAGCTAGGACGCGAGGTGAGATTGCTAGCGGCACTGAAGCGAGTACCGAACTAGACAGCAGCAGGGCAAGTAGTCTTTTCATAGTTTTAGTTCCTCTAGAACTAAATTGAGGAGACAAAATCAATAGACTAAGCTGAGTTTGAAATGCGATTGATGATGTGCCGATTGACACAGCAATTGTAAGCGATCGCCCTGCCAAATCGTGGAGAGTTTAGATTGCGTTAACTATCGATTAACTTGCCGATCTGCTTTACTATACAGAATTCACTTTTTTGTCATAGCGATCGCTCAAGTTCGCTCAAAACCCATACACTCACAGTGGTTGGCGCGGTTTAACGGTTGAGATGACTTGGGGTGAAACCGCCAGTGTCAACGCAAAATTTTATGAAAGACGTAAATAACAAAGTCGCTGTTTCGCCCTCACGTCCATTGATTTGTTGTGCCGCACCGTTATTTTCAAAAGCAAATATCTTATGAAGTGCGATTGTCAGAACAACTAACAGCTCAAGATTTCGTCGCTAATCGGATGTTCCAGCCTTCTGAATTGTCGCTTGTATTGTTTCGCTCTCGCCGAGTTCATAAAGACTTATCAAATTGTTCTCGATTGTGAAGATTTGCCGAACAGTCATATCCGCGAGCAAATTGCCTTGCAAATCTCTAATGATTTGATGAACTGTTACGACATCTCTATTGTTATCATCCGTTTCGTAATTTAATGGTTCGAGTTGCGGTTGAATAATCTTGAATTGATTCGTCCAATACTCGCGCACTGCGTCGCGCCCGTAAACGAAACCGCCTTCCATTCCGTTCGCCCATTTTACGTCCGGTTGCATAAACGAAATGATTGTTTCAATTTCGCGCTTGTTGAAAGCATTGTAAAGATTTTGTAGAAATTGTTGTTGATTTGAACTCATAGTTCTTGAATATACATCACGAACTTTGTCAAAACAAGAAAGCGACACGAACTGTGTCAAAACAAGAAAGCGACACAACGGCTCAAATCAGCGGCGGCTAGTGACTTATGATTTCTGACAATAACCTTTATTCCGCCGCTGCAACGACTTGTTGGGCTGCTGTCCCCGACCGCTGGCTTCGCGGTGCTAGCGATCTAAAAACCATAGATAAATTTCTATGCAAACAAAAGATTTTTTTTTGATTGATTAATAAGTAAGCTTACTCAGAGTGGCGTACAGTTAAAAATATACAAATGATTTAACTATTGCGATTTAGTTTTTCAGAACTTGAAGTCGTTCGACAATCATTCTCGGCAGTCTGCTGTTGAGACTTCTTTAAGCGCGATCGCAGATGCCAAGTTCCATTCTCCAGCCGATTTTTATCTATAGCCGATCCTTGCTATGAAATGGGTCGCTTCTAGTTAGTTCGATCTACCGTTCGTTTACCTCAATTATGGCAATCACCAATCTCATCCAGTTTAATAACCTCCGGGGCGATATCTTCGGCGGTGTCACGGCTGCCGTTGTCTCATTACCCCCGGCTGTGCATTCGGCGTTGCCTTTGGGGTGGGTCTCCGCGGTGGACTCTATGGGGCAGTTTGTGGCGGCTTTTTTGCCGCTCTGTTTGGCGGTACCCCAACGTCGTCTGAACCGACCGGGTCAATAGCCGTAAGCCCTGTCTACAGGTTCTCGTGCAACACCTGTGCTGTAGGGGTGAAGCGCCTCACTCTTACTCTCTTTAACTCGCTAAAGTTCATTTAGTTCATTCATTGCAATACTTCTCGTTAGAGGAGGTATAAGGAGGTACTCGTGGATTTTTTGTCCTATTTTTTAATGGACTTCGTTAAGCAGTTGCAGTCCCCAACACTCGGCTTTTTAATTGGTGGTATGGTCATTGCCGCTCTCGGCAGCCAACTGCAAATTCCAGAGTCGATTGTTAAGATCATCGTCTTCATGCTGCTCACCAAAATCGGTCTGACCGGTGGTATTGCGATCCGCAATTCCAACCTGACGGAAATGATTTTACCTGCAGCGTTTTCGGTAGCAGTCGGGATTCTCATTGTATTCATCGCGCGCTATACATTGGCCAAGCTGCCAAAGGTCAAAACCGTGGATGCGATCGCGACTGGAGGGTTGTTTGGTGCCGTGAGTGGCTCTACGATGGCTGCCTCCCTAACGCTCCTGGAAGAACAAAAAATGTCTTATGAGGCATGGGCTGCCGCACTCTATCCCTTCATGGATATCCCAGCACTCGTCGCTGCAATTGTGGTTGCCAACATTTATCTCAACCGGAAGAAGCGTAGGACAGCAGACGAGTATCTCAGCAAGCAGGAATCTTTCAGCAAGCAGCCCGTTGCGGCAGGCGATTATCCCGATCGGCAAGATTATCCCGGCAACCGACAAGAGTATCGCAAGCAGAAGGATTCTGCGGATAATCGAGTCAAGATCTGGCCGATCGTACAGGAAAGCCTCCAGGGACCTGCCCTATCGGCAATGTTGCTCGGCATTGCTCTTGGCATCCTCACCCGACCGGAAAGTGTCTATGAAAGCTTTTACGACCCCCTCTTCCGCGGCTTGCTTTCGGTCTTGATGCTGGTTATGGGTATGGAGGCTTGGTCAAGGATTGGCGAACTACGCAAGGTTGCCCAGTGGTATGTCGTGTATAGCCTGGTGGCACCGTTTGTGCATGGGCTAATCGCCTTCGGTCTCGGTCTGATTGCCCACTACGCCACAGGATTCAGCCTTGGCGGTGTCGTGATTCTAGCCGTCATCGCCGCCTCCAGTTCAGACATCTCAGGCCCGCCCACGTTGCGAGCTGGTATCCCGTCCGCTAATCCCTCCGCCTACATCGGTGCCTCCACAGCCATCGGTACGCCCGTTGCGATCGGCTTGTGTATACCGTTTTTCCTCGGGCTTGCCCAGGCAATCGGCGGCGGCTAGTCCCAGTCGGGCGCAGTCTGTCGGCGCTCCCTTGTCTCGGCAGACCAAGTAGATCAACATATAAGATCGAGATACAGAGGTAAGAAGGTAACTAACATGGCTAAGCCAGCGAAAAAGCTTGTCATCGTCACAGAAAAGATTTTGCTGAAAAAGATCGCCAATATTATCGATGAATCCGGGGCGACTGGTTATACGGTGGTGGAGACTGGCGGTAAAGGCAGTCGCAACGTGCGATCGTCAGGTCAACCCAGCGTTTCCGACACCACGGCGAATATAAAGTTCGAGATACTTACCCCAGATCGGGATATGGCTGAGAATATTGCGGATCAGGTCGGAGTGAAGTTTTTCCTCGATTATGCAGGCATTATCTACATCTGTGACGCGGAGGTCCTGTACGGGCACAGCTTCTGCGGTCCAGACGGCTGTTGAATCGAGACGACTTAGACACAAAAAGCCGGGTCATGACCCCGGCTTTTTGGTAGCCGTTACTCCAAACTTTAGTACCCCCCGCAGTTTTATGACTCCCTCAAACCCTTAACCTTCATTGCTTTAAACTCATGATTTTGTCCAACATTCTGCCTCCTTTCAGTGGGGGGATAGCCGCTCTCATGACTCCGCTACCATTCCTGGCGACCGTTGTTGCTGAGGATTCACCTATTATTCTGTCTGGCGTATTGCTGACGCTGGTAGTAATTTATCTAGCCAGCAAGTTTGGCGCAGAGGTCGCAAGGCGATTGGATTTTCCACCCGTCCTGGGGGAACTGGTCGCTGGTGTGATTGTCGGCGTTTCGGCGTTGCACCTGGTGATTTTTCCCGAAGGGGGGCTGTCTGCCTCTGACTCGGTAATTATGACGGCGTTGCAAGGGTTAAATCAATTGGCACCGGATGCGCTGACCCGAATCTTTGAATCGCAAAGTGAAGTGATTTCGGTTCTAGCTGAAATCGGCGTGATTATTCTGCTGTTTGAAATTGGACTGGAATCCGATCTGCGGCAACTGAAGGAAGTGGGCATTCAAGCCACGGTTGTCGCCTGTGTCGGAGTCGCAGCACCTTTTACGGCGGGTACGGCAGGGTTAATGATGCTCTTTCATGTAGCTGCAATTCCAGCGATTTTTGCGGGAGCTGCGTTAACGGCAACGAGTATCGGCATTACCTCTAAAGTGTTGGCAGAGTTAGGTCAACTCAAATCCAAAGAAGGGCAAATCATTGTTGGCGCGGCGGTGATTGATGATGTCCTTGGCATTATTGTCTTGGCTGTAGTCGCCAGCTTAGCCAAAACCGGTGAGATTGATGTCGCCAATGTCATTTACTTGATTGTCAGTGCTACAGCATTCTTGATTGGAGCAATTTTGTTGGGGGGTGTCTTTAACAAAAGTTTTGTGGCGATCGTAGATCGGCTCAAAACCCGTGGAAATATTGTTATTCCGGCATTCATCTTCGCTTTCTTTATGGCATTTTTAGGTAACGCCATTCATCTCGAAGCGATTTTGGGTGCCTTTGCAGCGGGTTTAGTGCTCGATGAAACCGATGCCCGGAACGAGTTAGATGAATTAATCAAACCAATCGCCGATTTACTAGTACCAATCTTCTTTGTGACGGTGGGAGCGCGTGCCGACCTCGGTGTTTTGAACCCGGCAGTACCGGAGAATCGAGCAGGACTATTAATTGCTGTCTTTTTGGTAGGGGTGGCGATCGTTGGCAAACTGGTGACGGGCTGGGCAGTGTTTGGACTACCCGGAATCAATCGCTTCGCGATCGGGGTTGGGATGATCCCTCGAGGTGAGGTGGGTCTAGTGTTTGCTGGCATCGGCTCAGCTAGCGGCATTTTGGATAAGCCGTTGGAGGTGTCGATTATTATCATGGTAATTTTGACAACTTTTCTGGCTCCACCTTTTTTACGGGTTGCTTTTGGTTCATCCACGAATCCCATCCCAGAATCTACCACGGCTGTAGAAACAGCAAGTGAGTAACGGTTTTACGAGATTACGGCTGTTTACTCAATAGATGATTGTGGTGCGAGGTTGGGTAAACGATCGAGAAATTGCAGAGTTTCTAGCACCAAGTTACACCAATCAACGGTAGCTGAGTAAATGCCGATGACCTCGTGTTCATTTGACTCTAGACACCGACAGCCTATCTGTCGGTTACGTCCTCACCAATACTCAATCGTTGTTGTGGCTGGTGATGGATTTAGTGTTCCCAGCCAGTAACATTTCATACCAGCCACAACAACATCCGATCGCAAATCTTAAACGGAATTTTTCTGTATAAATAGTGTTTTAAGTGAACCCGCTTCTACAAGTTCTGGCGTTCAAAATTTGCTGAAATGTAAAAATGCGATCGCCTCTCATTCCCGACTCCTATAAGGGCGGGTTTATCCACAGAATTCTGGGTTGTTTCATAAATCTCCTGTAAAAACCCGCCCCTACGACTCCCGATACAATAGAGGTGTTGAGAATCATTTTTAGTATTCTGTCTTATGACTGTTACCCAATCGACCGATCTATCCTCTACTCAACCAGCTAGCGTTATGGGTGGGGAAGTGCGCGAATTTCCCTGGTCTTGGCAAGGACAATCCCTCAAGTTGGTCTACGAAACTCTGGGACAAGGAACGCCCGTTCTACTCTTACCTGCCTTTAGCACCGTTTCTACTAGAGGAGAAATGGCGCAACTGGCAAAGTTATTATCTCCGCATTTTCAAGCTGTAGCGATCGATTGGATTGGCTTTGGCGTATCGTCTCGCCTTCCACTCGACTATCGCCCTGAGTTATATCAGCAGTTGTTAAAAGACTTTGTTAATAGCACGTTTCAAACTCCGATTATCGTTATCGCTGCTGGTCATGCTGCTGGTTATGCAATGCAACTGGCAGCCAGTCAACCACAAGCTTTTTCAAAAATTGTCCTCGTCGCACCTACTTGGCGGGGTCCTTTAACAGTAATGGGTGTCAATAAGCAAGTCGCTGGGACGGTGAGGCAAGCCGTGCGATCGCCTGTTCTCGGTCAGGCTTTGTATAAGATGAATACCACACCTGGCTTTTTGCGCTACATGTACGGCAGTCACGTCTATGCAGACAAGACAAAGCTGACAGACGATTTCATTCAACAAAAATGGGAAATTACCCAGCAACCAGGGGCGCGATTTGCTCCAGCTGCTTTCGTGACTGGGAATTTAGATCCGGTGCAACAACGAGAAGATTTTCTCAATTGGTTTCAAGGATCTATACCCGTGTTAGTCGTTATTGGGGAACAGTCTCCACCCAAGTCGCGGGCAGAAATGGAAGCTTTGGCAACTTTACCAGGAGTCCAGACAAAGACACTACCAGGTTCGCTGGGTTTGTATGAAGAGTATGCCGCCGAACTAGCAGAGATCGTTTTGCCTTTTCTACTCTAGCGATCCATCGGTAGCGTAACTGTAAATGTAGTACCAACTTCCTCTTCACTCTCAACCGCGATCGCGCCTTGATGCAATTCAACCGCTTGCTTGACGACTGCTAGCCCCAATCCAGTCCCAGGAATACCACCGACATTACTAGCGCGATGAAACGATTCAAACAGCCTTTGTAGATCCTTGGGAGGAATTCCAATCCCTTCGTCTTTGACACGGAAAATCGCCTCGTTTTTTTGACAAGTAAGTTCAAGCGTGATATCACCACCTTGGGGTGAATATTTAATTGCATTTGAGAGTAAATTGGTCAATATCTGCTGTAAAAGCTTTTTATCCACTTTGGCGGTGAAACGTTTGCCTGGAGATACAAGTGCGATCGCGTGTGCTTCTTTAGCTGTCAGCTGCATTTCTGCTACCAACTGACGGCAAAATGCTTCTAATTCTAGCTCAATTGGATTAAACTCTAATTTGCCAACCTCGGCGCGACCGAGCGTAAGTACATCATCTAACAGTTCGATCAACCGATTGACTGCGGCTTGCTGACGTTGGAGCAATTCTTGTTTTTTCGGCTCGGATAGTTTGTTATTGCTGCGAACCAACAGTTGAGCTGTACCAGAAATCAAATTCAGTGGGTTGCGAAACTCATGAGAAACCATTGAAACAAACCGAGATTTCAATTCGTTCAATTCGCGTTCTTTTTCTAAAGCATTACGCATTTCTGCTTCTGCTTGCTTGCGTTGGGTAATGTCGAGGACAAAAGCAACACAATTTAAACGGGGAGAGCGTTCTACCACAGTAACTCCAATTAGCACCGGCACCCGACTGCCATCAGCTCGAATATACTCTTTCTCAAAAGCATTACAAACACCCGTATTTCTTAACTCCTCGATCGAATCGCGATCGCGATCGCGATACTCTGGTGGAGTCATATCATTCCAACGGATCTTTCCCTGCTTTAAGTCTTCGCGGGTATAACCGACCATTCTTAAAAAGGCATCATTGGCATCTGTAATGTTCCCCTCTATATCGGCAGCGATCGCCCCAATTAAATTAGAGTTAATTAAGCGCTGAAACTGGATTTCACTTTGGTGCTGGGCGGCGATCGCTCGTTCTTCTCCCGCCTCGGCTTGCTGACGGGCGACTATTTGTTGCTGAAGTTGCTGATTTGTGGTCTGAAGTTGAAGTGAAAATTGGCGCGATCGCAGTAAAATTTCTACCCGTGCCTGTAACTCTATTTTTTCAATCGGTTTGGTAATTAAGTCGTCGATACTTTGCCATAAATGCCGAGTCGCGTATCCTACATCCTGACGCGTAGTTATGAGTAAAAAGGGTAAAATTACTGGCTTTTCAGCAGCTCTTGTCGCTTGCACCCATTCCCAAAAATGGTCTAATGCTCTAGCATCGAGGATACATAGGTCAAAGGGTTGCGAATCTAAATCTGCTGGCTCCGTTACCTGTGCTGCCACTTCCGGTAGAATGACCGAATAACGAGGTGCTAGCCACTCCGATAACAGACGACGATTTTCTTGATGTTCGAGCAGCAGTAGAATTCGACCCATAATTAATAGTTAATGACGCTTCGGTGCAACTTCCTCTTGTTCCCCCCTTTTTAAGGGGAGCCACTTGCGTGGGCGGGTTTCCCGACTTGAGCAAAGTGGCGTGGGCTAGGGGGGATCTTTGGATGAGTGGCGCAGTTTTTCAATCCCCCAACCCCCGCGAATTCGGGGGCGATGAAAAAGTGGCACATGGGGTTAATAGTTAATCGTAAAATCATCACGCTCGCTGTAGCAGATTGCGAATTAACTGTAATAGGTTTTGAGCAGTCAATGGTTTAACTAGCAAGCCGAGTGCGCCGCGAGCCAGACACGCCTGCTGCATTCCAGCTTGATGAGGTGCTGCGATCGCGACGAAGGGAATAGCTTTTTCTTGTAACCGTTGGCATAAAGACAAAATTTGGCGATCGAACCCAGAAATATCTAATAACACTAACTCGATCTTATTCGTATTTTCTAACACGGACTTGATTTCTGCCTGACTTGCCGCGCTAAGAACTTGATATCCCTGTTTCGCTAAAAACTGAGCTAACAATTCTGAATTACGACGATTGCGATCTACACTCAGTATAATTGGCTTTTCATCACTCACCGTTTTTATCAATCCATTCGGGAGTACCGCTAAGGATGTTGCGTAAATGAGTCAAAGGTTTTCCAACCTTGATTCCGTAACGAGTAATTTCTAGCTCTCGCAGAGTTTTTTCAAAACTAGACAACCGTTTCTTTAGTACGCCAATTGCTTTGCGGATCTCGCCTTGAATCTCCAAATAACGCAGAAAAACAATATTATCTGTCATGTAGCTGATACCTATGTCTGTCGCCCGAAAGTTGCCCGTAATGCTTTCAGTTTCGTTCACTAAAATCACCGTCACTCCCATATTTTGCAAATACTTACAAAGGGCGTGCAAGTGAGTCACTAAATCCTCGTCCCGACCGCGCAGGGAAATTCGATAACCAGAAACGCTGTCAATCATCACAATCCGAGCCTTTTGCTGCTCTACTTCCTGTTGCACCATATTGGCAAACTCATCGGGACTGTGGAGGAGTGGTTCGATCGGGATGACAGAAAGTGTTTGTCGCTGCATCATGGCATAAACTGGAATATTGATGGCTTCGCAACGATGCAGCATGACATCAATCGGTTCCTCAAACATATAAACAACCGATCGCTCCCCCCGTCCTGCGGCTTCTTTCATAAATTGGAGTCCGATGGTTGTCTTGCCAACTCCACTTGGACCTGTAAACAACGTTACTGTTCCCCGCTCTATCCCACCATGCATTAGCTCGTCTAAGTCTGGTACTCCCGAAGGAATCATCTCTAACTTAAATTCTCGCTTATGGACTTCGGGCTGGAGGCGAGGAAAGATTTCCATACCTCTGTCAGTCAAGCGCATAAAATGTAAACCAGATCGAAAGTCAGAGCCACGGAATTTCGTAACGCTGATGCTACGTCCCTCCAAGTTTTGGTGGAGATGGATTGCTCCATCGCTCATAAACTGTAGATCGTCATCTGGTGCGGAGCCGCCATCTTCAGAAGAAAATAGTACCGTTGCGCCTTTCTCTAATAAAAACCGCAAAAACGACAACACTTGTTTGCGGAACTGAAATGTATTGCTAGATAAATAGCGAAATTGAGTCATCGCATCTAAAAACACCCGCTGCGGTTGCAGCGATCGCACCTGCTCTACAATTTGTTGCGTCATCGGTTCTCGTTCGACTTCCGCCGCCGAGAAAATATCGTAAGTCTGGACTTGGCTAAAAAAGTCTGATGTTGGGCTGAGGTCGAGGAAGGTAATTCCTTGGGTATCAAAACCTATACGCTCGGCATTTTTGCGAATTTGCTCTGCGGATTCCCCTAAAGTTATATACAGCGGCTTTTCACCGCTAGCAACGCCTTCAACCAAAAAACTGAGTCCAAGTGTTGTCTTGCCCGCGCCCGATCCTCCTCGCACCAGATAAGCTCGAACTGGAATTAATCCACCATGCAGCACTTCGTCTAATCCTGAAATGCCCGTGGACATGCGTTCACTCATTGCTCAAGTCCTTCAAATCAGTACCCACCATTTTCTGTATTTTCTGGTTCGATTTTTTTCAGTTTTAATTTTAATTGAATTTTTTAGACTTTAAAAGTCATTTTTTTTAAATGAGATTTTTTCATAGATATCTATATTAGATCGTCGGCTTTTTGAAAACTGTTATGTGTTAGGTTTAAATAAAAATTTAATCGAAAAATTTATTAAAATAAGAATTAAAAGTCTAGAATTTTATTACTTTACAACAGCTCGTATGTTTTTTTTAAGTTTGTTGTCATTCAATTTATGGCTACAACTGAGATTTACATCTACTGAGTGAGAAGGTTTCAGATTTTAGTAGGGTAGGCATTGCCCGGCGACTAATAAATCTATATTCGAGCTAAGAATATTCGATTTTTTTAAAATTAGGCAATACATAGCAGTTCTCAATGATTTGTAAAGTGGGCTTCTAGCCAGCCGTAGGCTAGAAGCCCACTCCACGTTCATGAATCAAATAGGATTGCTATATAACTTTATGACTGGCTTAATTAATTGTTTGAACAACTTGAAGTGGAATTAAATTTGTTGTTTAATTTCCAGTATTGAATGCTTTCTTCATTTTATCTTTGTTATATTATTTTTGGAAAACAATTATCGCCCTGAGTGCTATAGTAATTTGAGTTAATCGTGGGCATTGCCCACCCTACAATGAAATTGTCTCCCTGTCTCTATCTGTTAGAGAGATTTAGCTCGCCTGCCCAAATTTAATTTTAAGTCGCTGTAGCGCAGGCTGCTACTCGCTCCAGTAATTACGGCGCAAATTGTAGTGCGCGTCAGGCTGTAAAATTGTATAGGAATGGTTATCATTCTAAATTATGTAAGGTAAACAAGTTGAGCTATGGTAACTACAGCAGCAGATAATGTAGTCCCCGTTACCGTACTGACGGGCTATCTCGGATCGGGTAAGACAACCCTACTCAATCGCATTCTGACCCACGAACACGGTAAGAAAGTAGCTGTAATTGTCAATGAGTTTGGGGAAGTAGGAATCGATAACCAATTGGTGATTGATGCAGACGAAGAAATCTTTGAGATGAATAATGGTTGCATCTGCTGTACCGTGCGCGGTGACTTAATTCGGATTATTGGTAATTTAATGCGGCGGCGCGATAAATTTGACCATTTGGTAATTGAAACCACTGGGTTAGCCGATCCTGCGCCCGTGATTCAGACATTCTTTGTCGATGAAGATATGCAAACCCAGCTATCTTTAGATGCAGTCGTAACAGTGGTAGATGCCAAGCACATTTGGCAGCACTGGGAAGCAGATGAAGCTCAAGAACAGATTGCTTTTGCCGACGTGATATTGCTCAATAAGATCGATTTAGTCTCAGCAGCAGAGTTAGCAGAATTGGAACGGCGAATTCGTGGCATGAATGCGATCGCCAAAATCTACCACACCCGTAACTCTGAATTGGGTATGGATGCACTCTTAGGCGTGCAAGCCTTCGATCTCAAACGTGCCCTAGAGATCGATCCAAACTTTTTAGGAGAAGATGCCCACGAACACGATGAAACTGTAGGTTCCATTGCCATTGTCGAACCAGGGACTCTCGATATGCAAAAGTTGAACGATTGGTTATCTTACTTATTGCAAACACAGGGACCCGATATCTTTCGCATGAAAGGTATTTTAAATATTGCTGGAGACGACCACCGCTACGTATTTCAGGGGGTACACATGCTATTTGAAGGTACGCGCGATCGCCCCTGGAAATCTGACGACGAAAGAAAAAACGAATTAGTATTTATCGGGCGCAATTTAGATGCAGACAAGCTGAAAGAAGATTTTCGGGCTTGTTTGATTTAAGGGAGTCGGGAGTCGTAGGGGCGGGTTTTTTTGAAGATCCTGGCGAACAACAAATAGTTCCGCTATCTAAACCCGCCTGTACAGGAATCGGGGAAGGGAGACAAGGGAGAGGGGGGAGACAAGGGAGAGGGGGGAGACAAGGGAGAGGGGGGAGACAAGGGAGACAAGGGAGACAAGGGGGAATAATTACCAATTACCTATTACCAACTACCCATTACCTATTACCTATTACCCATTACCAACTACCAACTACCCATTACCCATTACCAATTTTCTAAATTATGAAATTCCCCACAACTAGCAACCAATTACTCGAACTCCATACATGCACAACTCTGGAGGATTACGTCACCGCGATCGCTTGGTCGAGTGACGGTCAAATCGTTGCTAGCGACGCGGCGGGAGGGGTGACACTGTGGGATGGGGAAACACTCGTTCCTCTACAGACAAATAGTGGTACATCAGTTGATTGTCTCGCCTTCTCTCATGACGGGCAATTTCTGGCTACAGGAGGACAGGATGGACGAGTTAGAATTTGGCGCTGGTGCGATCGCCAATTGATTGCCACTTTGGAAAATGCTCCTGCTTGGGTGGATAAGTTGGCTTGGAATCCTAGAAGTAACCAACTAGCTTTTAGTTTGGGGCGCTACGTCCAAGTGTGGGATGCAAATACAGAGGAGATTGTTGTTACTCTCAATTTTGAGAATTCTTCTGTATTAGGAATAGACTGGCATCCAGATGGACAGTATTTGGCGATCGCGGGATATCAGGGGGCAAAGGTTTGGGATGCAACAGATTGGGATGACGATCCGTATATTATTGATATACCATCGGCAAGTCTGGCGATCGCTTGGTCACCTGATGGCAAATATATCGCTTCTGGAAACATGGATCGGACGATTACAGTTTTAGAATGGGGCAATCCCAATCCCTGGGTGATGCGGGGCTTTCCTGGTAAGATTCGTCACCTAGCTTGGTCAAGTATTAAGACGCAACGAGACGCACCGCTACTTGCCTCAGCTAGCGTTGAAGGGATTGTGGTATGGGAAAAACTAGAGGATGAAAATTTAGGCTGGGATAGTAGATTGTTGCAGCGACATACAGATATCGTACAAGCGATCGCCTTTCAACCTGGTAGTCTACTTCTCGCTTCGGCGGCGGTTGATGGTTGGCTGTGTTTGTGGCAAAAAGCCAAGCGTATCGCGCAGTTAATCGACGATGCAACTGATGGGTTATCTTGTCTAGCTTGGCATCCCCAAGGGCAAAAATTAGCAGCAGGGAGTCAAGCAGGGGAATTGTTGCTGTGGTCAAAAGCTTCGCGAGGAACTGGATTTGGTCGCGGTAAATAGTCGATCGCCTGCCGAATTTCTGAAACTTTTTGCTCGTAGGTGACATCATCTAAAACTGGTTTAGCAGCCTCAAGATCGATCGCTTCATTTAAATCGATCCACGATCTGCAACCCCCATATTCAACACGATAGGAAATTTGACGCGATCGGGATAACTTATAAGCCCGCAAAAGTAAGACATACACGGGTTGACGGGGTTTCCATTTGAGGCGATCGCGAATAAATTTTTCGTTCCAAACATGGAACGGTAGCAAAGCATTCACAATTGTCTCGTCTAACACTGGCACAATATCAGTAATCTTTGCCCAACTGCCGATTTTAATTGTATCTGGATGCCAACCAGATGCTACCGGAGTCACTTGCGCAGCATACTCAGGCTTGAGTAATTCGGGCTGTTGGTGTTCGTAAGTGGGGTAAAGCAGAACCTCGTCGCGATCGACTTGAAATTGTCCGCCACTTTCACGGATACCACCTTTACGCAATAGCAAGAGCGTTTCGCCCCGTTCGATCGCGTTAACAGCAACCGCCCATTCCTTAAGTGCGTGGATTGTGGTTAGTAACATCGGTAAATCTCTATAATTTGCCCTCTCTAATAATTACCACTTCTATTGTGTTGCTGCCATCAATTCAAACAATAATTTGCTAAACAATAATTCGACTAGGGTAAGTGACGATAAGTTCCTGAAAACATTGTCTAATTAAGTATTCTCATAACCTGCGATCGCATTCACTGATGCGGTCTTTTTTTTGTTGTGGAACAGCATAGTACTTCTCTCGATCTCCATCCTAGTAATGGTTTGGTCAAGACGAATGGCGATCGATAGCACAGCTAAATAAAACTACTGTATAACTTTAAAGCAATTTATAAAACAATTGGGAACTAAATCAAACACAGCAACGTTTTTCGATGATTTTCTGACTCAATTATTTAAGCAAATTGGCTGATTTGAAATCATAATTATCGTCGTCAGCACTGAAATTTCTTTGTTAGTATTGCCAAGACAGTTACAAAGTTATTGACTGTAACACCACAGCAAGTGAGGAAATAAAAATGGGCGGAAATATAACTAAGAAAAGCTTGAATACAAAACTTTTTAGCTTACTTGGAATTGCTGGTGCTAGCGCTTTACTCGGTTTACCAGCGTTTGCTCTACCTAATTCCTCCGATGGAAATACCAGACAGTTTTTAGCTCAGTCTACTTCTAGCCCTAGTAGTGGCAGTGGTTCTTCTACTGGTACAGAAATGTCACCAGGCAGTAGCACGACTCCAGGTAGTAGCACGACTCCAGGCAGCAGCACGACTCCAGGCAGCAGCACGACTCCAGGCAGCAGCACGACTCCAGGTAGCAGCACCACTCCAGGTACTACCACTTATCCTGGCAGTACGACTCCAGGCAGCAGCACGACTCCAGGCAGCAGCACGACTCCAGGTACTACCACTTATCCGGGTACTGGTTCTGATTCCAATGGCACTACGACTCCTTCTAACTCTGGTAGCGGCACGATGACTCCGGGTAGCAGCACCACTCCAGGTAGCGGTAGCATGACTAGCCCTAATAGTTCTAGTGATTCGGAGATGACCCCTAGCAGCAAGCCCAGTGGCTCTAAGAAAACTCCATCTCAAAGTGGTTCTCAGACAACCCCTCGATAAAACATTAGCGGCTAGCAGTCAGTCAACAAGTATTTAATTCCGAATTCCGAATTCCGAATTCCGAATTCTACCTAACCGCTAGCCCCATTTGTCAAAATTCTCTGGGCGCGGCGTGCTTCTGCATCCGTGCCTTCTACGATGACTAAATACTCTTGTGGGAAAGAGCGATCGCTTTCTACATTTGGACTTACTGTCAGTCTGTCAGCGCAGTTTAAGGTTGAGATCGCACCACCACAAGCCAATCCAATTCCCGTACCGAATAAAGTCGCAGCTAAAGTTGTTCCTACCGTGCCAACAGCTAACGTTGGAGCAACTCCTGGTACCAGTAAAATACCAATACTTACTAAACAACCACCGATCGCGCCGACTGTGCTACCGACAATCATGGCACAGGGCGATTTTTCTGTTTGTTCTGTTGCGAGTGCGCCAGCTTGAGTTCTCTGAATTGCCGCTCTCAAATCTGCCAATAATGCTGCATCTTTACTGGCTACAGAAATATGACTAATAGGAAAACCCGTACAATATAATTTGGCAAATGCTTGTTCTGCTTCCTGACGAGTTGTAAATGTACCCACGGTGCATCTATGTTTTACTAAAACCATCTGCTCCTCCTCTAAATCTGCTTTGTTCGATAGTTATTAACTGTTGTTTAGCCACCATCACTCAGTCATACAGGCAACATTACCAGTTGCACCTACTTAGAGTTAGGCTTATTTTTCGTTTTTATATCTTGCTAAAAACAACTTAGATCGAACAAAGTAGTCGAGAGAAGAATTGAAATATAATGATAAGCTTTATCGCTAATTTCTTTGAGATTTCAATCTTGAAGTTAAGAGATATTAAGGTGTCCGAGCTACGATTGAAATTAAGTACAAATATCTAATTCCTCAAATTATTTCATGTATCAAAGTTAAGGATAAAAATGTTTCTTATGCAAAATATCTGCGATCGCGTAGACAGTCAAAAGTTGTAGGGGCGGGTTCACTGAAAATATTTGCCCTATTCAAAATTGTTTGATAACCCCGCCTGTACAGAAGTCAAAATCGATCGCCCCTCACTCCTAACTATCCAATGACCATAAAAAAACTCCATTTATCACGCAGGGCTTTGCCCTGAATAAATAGGAGTTGATGTATATAGTTAAAGTTTGTAGTTAAAAAGTTTTTACTTGATGTAAAGCAGACAGAGTTGATTCAAATTATGCTTCTTCCTCCTTGCTTTCGCTACTACAACCAGGAGAAGCCTCATAAAGTGCGTCTAATTGGGCGCGGGCATCTTCAACATCAATAGACCGCATGACTAACAGCGGTTCTCCGATAGGGTTACCAGCTGCGTCCAGTAATTCAGGGTGAGGTACGGAGCGATTTGAGATATAGGAAAGATTTCCTCTATTTTGCATGGGCGATCGCGGTGCAGCAAACGTGCGATCGCGCTCGAAACTGAACATAATTAAGTTGCGAATTAGATTGCTTACAGCTATCAACGCTAGGATAGTAAAAGCAAGGATGTAAAGTAAGTGTAACATCGAGTTTTTTCTCCAAGCCAGCCAGTCTATACAGTTTTTTGCGAGTTTTTACGAACTTTTACCGCTTTGCTAAAGGCATTGACCGTTATCTCTAGCATCACAGAATTTGCTTCGATATACAATCGTCTACTCAGAATATTTCAGTCAAGCATGTATATTACAAGGAACACTTTATCTAAATAAAATTCTTTAAAGTTCTACCTCTGGCTGTGTTGCCTGCTCCGACCGGAAGCGAATTGCGACTTTCCAACATTCTGTCACTAATTGATGCCAGGGTACGAGCGTTGCCATGTCAATGCCTACTTGTCCCCCAGTTGCCTGAAACATGAGCTGTGCTGTACTTACCTCCTGCTGGGCTTGCTTAACTCTTGCCAACAATTCAGATTGCTGTTGCGGTTCTAAAAATGAAACTTTCTCATTTTCTAAAAACGTTTGCGATCGCCCGAACCAATACTTAAAATCTTCAAGTAGCGGTTGGAGTAAGGTTTTTAACAACTCAGGTTCTGGCAAGTTTTGATTAAGCATGAATGAAAAGTAGATTACTAACCTACCACTAATTTTAACTTAGTTCAAGATTCTTTACATTCTGTCATTAGAAGTAACTGGGAGCAGGGAGCAGGGAGCAGAGAAAAGAGAGCTGAGGAAGCTGAGGAGGTTGAGGGAGCTGAGGGAGCCAATACCAACTACTAACTACCAATTACCACTCCCGACTCCTGACTCCTTACAATAGAAGGCAAACGGTATTGGTTTACAGTCTCATCAACATAGTTTTGTAATTAAAATGTCTAGTTCAGAATCCCATTGTCAACCGGAACAGCAGGAACAAGCACCGCAGGAAAAAATTTATCTCCCTCGCACCAGTGAATCAGAGACATTGCAGAAAATTCGCCACACTACCTCTCATGTCATGGCGATGGCGGTGCAAAAGTTATTTCCTAAAGCACAGGTGACTATTGGACCCTGGATTGAGAATGGATTTTACTACGATTTTGACAATCCCGAACCGTTTACAGAAAAAGATCTCAAAGCCATCCAGAAAGAGATGGTGAAGATTATCAATCGTAAATTGCCTGTCATTAGGGAAGAAGTCAGCCGCGAGGAAGCCGAACAGCGGATTCAGGCAATTAAAGAGCCGTATAAACTAGAAATCCTGGCAGATATTAAGCAGGAACCAATCACGATCTACCATTTGGGGGATGAATGGTGGGACTTGTGTGCTGGACCCCATCTTAACAACACGGCAGAGTTGCAACCCAAAGCAATTGAGTTAGAAAGCGTTGCTGGGGCATACTGGCGCGGTGATGAAACCAAGGCGCAGCTACAACGAATTTACGGCACGGCTTGGGAATCAGAACAGCAATTAGCTGAGTACAAGCGTCGTAAGGAAGAAGCCCTCAGACGCGACCATCGCCGCTTAGGTAAAGAACTAGGACTATTTATCTTTAGCGATGAGGTGGGACCGGGTTTACCCCTGTGGACTCCCAAAGGAACACTATTACGCAGTCTTTTAGAAGATTTTCTCAAACAAGAACAGCTCAAACGCGGCTATCTTCCTGTGGTAACGCCCCACATTGCCAGAGTCGATTTATTCAAAACCTCTGGTCACTGGCAGAAATATAAAGAGGATATGTTTCCATTGATGGCAGAGAATGAGGAAGCAGCAGCCCACGAATTGGGTTTCGTTCTCAAGCCGATGAACTGCCCGTTTCACATCCAAATTTACAAGAGCGAATTACGTTCTTATCGCGAATTACCAATGCGGTTGGCAGAGTTTGGAACTGTATACCGTTACGAACAATCGGGCGAATTAGGAGGTTTGACGCGGGTGCGTGGTTTTACGGTAGATGATTCTCACCTATTCGTGACTCCAGAACAACTCGACAGCGAATTTCTCAATGTGGTGGATTTGATTCTGTCGGTATTTAACAAGTTGCAACTGAAAAATTTCAAAGCAAGACTGAGTTTCCGCGATCCGGCTTCGGATAAGTACATTGGTTCTGACGAGGCGTGGTCAAAAGCTGAAGGAGCAATTCGCCGCGCTGTAGAAAAGCTAGAAATGAACCACTTTGAAGGAATTGGGGAAGCAGCATTCTACGGTCCCAAGCTCGATTTTATTTTCCAAGATGCTTTGGAAAGGGAATGGCAGTTAGGTACGGTACAAGTTGATTACAACTTACCCGAACGCTTTGACTTGGAATATGTTGCAGAGGATGGCACGCGCCAGCGCCCAGTAATGATTCACCGCGCTCCATTCGGCTCGTTAGAACGGTTAATTGGGATTTTAATTGAAGAGTATGCAGGAGACTTTCCCTTGTGGCTAGCACCCATCCAAGCTCGATTAATGCCCGTCAGCGATGCTCAATTGATGTTTGCTAAAGAAGTCGCAGACAAGATGCGATCGCTCAACATGCGCGTAGAAGTCGATACCAGTGGCGATCGCTTGCCGAAAATGATCCGCAATGCTGAAAAGGCAAAAATTCCCGTCATGGCGGTTGTAGGGGCGAAAGAAGTGGAGTCCGATAGTTTGAGTCTCCGCGTTCGTACTGCTGGTAAACCATCGGCAGATCTCGGCACGATCTCTGTCCCTGCGGTGTTGGAAAGGATGCAAAAGGCGATCGCCAACTACACTAATTTCTAATCCTGAGTATTACGCCCCCATTAAAAAGCGGAAACGACACACCGTCAGCCTCGAGCCCCCAACCGCCTTAAAAAGGGGGCGTTAAATTTCCCCTTTTGAATCGGACTCGATTCCCCAACCCCCTTAAAAAGGGGGCTTTGTTTCCCCCCTTGAAAAGGGGGGCTAGGGGGGATCTTCGAGGAGCGATCGCTTTTAACTGAACCGTATTGGGGGCTAGGGGGGATCGAGATCTGCAACTTCAAGCGCGTAACTTTTTACTCGTCGATCTGCCAAGAATCCTTCGTTAACTCTTCATCAATAATGTGCTTGGGACGCACGACAACAACAATTTTTCCCAGTAACTTGACATCTGGTTGAGTTTCAAACCAACCAAAGTCAACTTCCCCCGCTGCATCATAGACAAAATAACTATTGACATCCCATTCTCTAGCGTGACGGTCGGCAATGACTAGAACTGGTTCCGATGTTGTAGCTGATTGATTGGGGAGGCGATCGCTTTGACACAAAATTGCGATCGGATCTTCAGCACTGCGGACTGTTTGCCAACCTGGTAAGGCTACCCAAGCCTGTTCCCCAGCAAACTTGACAATCCGAAAAGGCTCTACTGCTTCTACTATTGGTACAGCTTGAACTTCAGCCGATTTTAACGGCATTTCCCCAACAACTGCAATCAATCGCGGTAATTGATCTTCGGAGTCTGGACGATAAAAAGGGATGGTTGGAGCCGGACGCTTGGGAACGACGGTAAAATCGACAAGCAACTGTTCGATCTTTTGTCTTGCCGTATCCGAATCGGCAAACCTTAGCCCCTTAGCAATTAATCGCGATCGCTCTTGTAAATCTGATTTTTGTCGTGCCAGTCGCCAACACTGATAAGCAATTGCATCCCCTGGACGATCGGCAAATCCTTCGGGTAAGTTACGCAGGCGAGAAAATTCTTTCATATCCCGTGCCACTTCCTTAGCCATATCCGCATCTAAGTTGTGAGCCAAGATAAATTCTGCTGCGGCGACTCGTTCTGCATTATTGAGCAACCGCAGTTCGTACAAAATATCGCTGCCTTTTTGAGTAAAGCGCGATCGCACTGCCTCAGAAGCATTTGTTTTTTCTAAAGAAGTATAAACCTGCGCGCCTACAATCACCTGATTTTGTTGCACTGGTTCAAATCCCGTCGCTTCAAAGATCTGCTGTGGTGTTTGCCCTGCTTTTTGCAACTGGGCGATCGCTTGACCCCATTCCACCCAACTACCTTGTTTTTGCCGCAGGGATGTCAGCGTGGCTTCGATGTCGAGTTGGTTGGAGGGCGATTCAGTCATGATGAGGAGTGAGGAGCGAGGAGTGAGGAGCGAGGGAACAAAACGTTTATTATCCGTTGTTTGATTATATATGTAAGAGTTTTATTAGATTGACCTATTTAAAATTTCTTGCAGTGCAAATGTTTGCCTAGTCAGAACCAGCCTTATCCTAATTTAGAGGATAGTAACTAGCTTTTACTTCCTCTTGTCTACTCCTTCTTGTCCTCCTTGTCTCCCTTGTCCCAATTTTGAATTTTGAATTTTGTTCCCCTTATCCCCCTTATCTTCCCCCTCTCCCTTATCCCCTCACTCCTCACTCCTCACTCCTCACCCCTCATATGGAAGTTCAACAGATATTCGATCGCATTGCCCCAGTTTACGATCGCTTAAATGACTTGCTGAGTTTAGGTCAGCACCGCATTTGGAAGCAAATGACAGTTAAGTGGAGCCAAGCAAGCTTGGGGGATACCTGTGTCGATCTATGTTGTGGTAGCGGCGATTTAGCGCTGCGTCTCGCCCGTCAAGTAGGAGCTAACGGACGAGTATACGGGGTAGATTTTTCATCGCAACTGCTGGCGATCGCCCAACAACGCAGCCAAAGCCAATATCCCCAACCCCCGATTTCTTGGGTAGAAGCAGATGTATTGAATTTACCTTTTGCCAATAATCATTTTGATGCTGCAACGATGGGCTATGGACTGCGCAACGTTATCGATATTCCTTGTTGCTTAAAAGAACTGCATCGAGTTCTCAAACCTGGCGCTAAAGCGGCAATTTTAGACTTTCATCGTCCTGAAAATCCTCAATTTAGAGCTTTTCAACAATGGTACTTAGATAATCTCGTCGTTCCCGCCGCCCGTCACTTCAATCTCACGGAAGAATACGCCTATATCAGCCCCAGTTTAGATCGATTTCCTTCAGGTAAAGCACAAGTTCAACTCTCGCAAGAAGTAGGGTTTGCAACAGCCACTCACTACCCAATTGCCAACGGTATGATGGGGATATTGGTCTTAACTAAGGGATGGGGTTAGGAATTCGGAATTCGGAATTCGGAATTCGGAATTAAAACACGCACTACACTCTTTCCCGACTTCTGTACGGGCGGGTTTTGACCGAGAATTCATTGCCTCAGTTACTATCTATTTGCGCGCACCCGCCCCTACGACTCCCCATTTCCCACTCCCTAACTCTCATCTCCTGCTTGTATGGATTGGTCTCATTTCTGGGTTTATGTTAGTCCGCCGATCGCGGGAGCAATTATTGGCTATTTCACGAACGATTTAGCCATTAAAATGCTGTTTCGTCCCTACCGAGCGCGTTATTTTGCCGGAAGACAATTACCTTTTACTCCTGGTTTAATTCCTCGCAACCAAGAACGCTTGGCAAAGCGGGTGTCGGACACGATCATGGGTTCTCTGCTGACACCAGAGGAATTGCAGAAGTTGACGCGGCGATTGCTGCAACCGGAGCGAGTGCGAGGAGGGATAGAATGGCTGTTAAGACTGGCGATCGAACAGGTTCGTACTGATAGAGATCAAAGAGCAACCAAAATTCTGGCGGGAATTTTACGCGATTTGGTTGGGGAATCTTTACCGCGTTTGTTTAAGGTGTTGTTGCGACGAGAAGAGTTTTTAGGCACTCAACTCAATCAAATTTTCGACCAGGTATTACTTGAGTTTCAACTCAGCGACGAGCAAGCGGGGAGGTTAGCTGATTGGTTGCTGCAAGTCGTTCTTCCACCAGACGCAATTCGGCAGTTAGTCATCGATCTTTTAACCGATCGCACAATTCAAATTATTGATGAGAGTTTTCGCGAAAAAACGAGCGGTACGTATTGGGTAGTTGCTAACTTATTTGGTTTGCGTAACACTTTGGCGCGCCTGCGAACGTTTTGTTTGGACGAAAGAGAAGTTACGAATGCGCGGATTAAGGAGTTAATTCAAGAGCTTCAAGTCCGCGAGCGCCTTAAAGTTTGGTTGAAAAGTTTATCGTTGCAAAATTTACCTGTTTCTACTGTAAAGCAATTACGCAATACAATTCGAGAAACAGCAATCGGCTATTCTCAAATTCACGGACCAGAGTTTATTCAAGGATTTAGCGATTCGATTGATTGGGAAAATACTGCTAGCGTGCTGCTCAATCGTTTGCGTAACTCTCCTGCTTTCAGTTCTTCTCTAACCGCGATCGGTCAAGAGTTATCTTTAATTTTGGAGCGTTATTTAGAGCAAGATTTAGAAAATTTGGTGGCACAGGCACTTCCAATTCTATCGATCGACCAGGTAATTATCGATCGCGTCAAATCTACCTCTCCTGCCGAATTAGAAGCTGCGATCGAAGGAATTGTCAAAAATGAGTTACAGGCAATTGTTAACTTAGGTGGTGTTCTCGGTTTTGTCGTGGGACTATTTCAAGCCGGATTGTTATTTTTCCAACAAATTCAGTAGGGTGGGCATTGCCCACCACACTTTGCTAAATTTCCGTTTCGCTAATCTCACGCACGACGTAATCGAATGGTTCATCGACAAACGTAATGTTAGTCATTCCAGCCGTCACTAACTTTTCTTTGACGATATTTTTCATCAGCTGGATACTTCGAGCAGTGGGACCTAAAGGGATTCCTAGAGAGTTGAACGTATCTCGCAAACCAGCCAGCAATCGTTCGTCTAAGACGCTAGCATCTCCAGCCACGATCGCATAGCTACAATATCGCAAGAAGTAGTTCATATCTCGCACGTACATATTGTAGCGGCGTGTTGTGTAAGCATTGCCACCTGGACTAACTAGCTCTGGATATTCTTGGAATAATAGACTAACTGCTGTTTTGACAATCTCAGCTGCATTGGAACCAATAACGCCTGCTACCTGTACCCGTTTCTCACCATCAGCTAGAAACTCTTTCAGAGTCTCAACAACCTCGCGATTTAAAGAACTACCCGTTAAATCGCAATTCTTGGCTACGCTTGTTAATTTATCTTGCATTAGATTCCTCTCCGAAACGTTTATATTAAAACAACTATTCCGCTGGAAACCTGAAGCTAAAAGAGTGATATATCGTTCTAAAAATTGGGTCTTAGGATTGAGTCTACCATAACGATCTGCTCTAACTATTTTGCTCTAACTATAATGAGATTATTGGTATTCATCTGTAGCGTAGCTGCATAGTGACTCTCTACAAATTTATGCCATCTGCTCAAAATGAGTTGGCAGAGATAGGCTTGAGATAGCACGATCGCAGGAGATTGTTGAGGATGAGATCTCAAGCAGAAAATGGCACTTCAATTCTGGAGCGAACAAAAGATTGGGTAGCTGCGGCTGGCGATACTTTTAGCCATACGATCGCGCGGATAACTACCACAACTCAAGATGCTGCTGGCAGTCTAGCAGATAAGGCGATCGCACCGATTGCCTCCACGCAGGCGACTGTGTTTCAGAGTTGGTTAGAAGCACATCCAACCGTAGAGCGATCGCTACAAGTTCTGAATTGGGCAATAGAACACCCCATTATAAGTGTAATTATACTGTTATTTGTCATTGCGATTGCCTGGAGTTTAATTAAATCTATCGGACGCTTGCTTGAAAAGTTCTGTTTGTCCGTATTACAAATGCCGCTGAAATTAGGGTATTTTTTAATTCAAATGAGCTGGCGATCGCTGCATAAATTATTCGCTCGATTTAGCCTAAAATCTACTCGAAGAAACATGCATCAAATGCACGTCGTACCGACATCAGACGCGCAAACAAATTATACCGACCAACACCAGCGACTATTAGAAATTTCTGCTAAGTTAGCCCTGCTTAATCAAGAGCAAAACGAGTTGATGCGCGAAGCTCTATCAATTCTTAGCTCAAATCAAATTGCCACAGAAGATATTCCCACAAATTTTCAGCCTGAAGTCTTTTCAAATATTGATAAAAGCATATTTCAAAGTTAGTAAAGTGGGCATTGTCCACCCTACTTTGAACTTTTGACTTTGAACTTTTGACTTTTGACTTCCTTAATATCTTTCCAATAACAACTTTACTTCTTCTTTCAACGCCCAATCTTTCATGGCTTCCCACTCAGCCAGACGGACGGCAATGTATGCTTGAGCGAGTTCTTTGCCTAAAGCATCGAGGAGAACTTTATCGGTTTGGAGATGCGCGATCGCCTCACCTAGATTTGTTGGTAGGGCATCAATTCCCTTCGCTGCTCGTTCCGATTGGGACATAGATCCTGGGTCAACTGCGATCGCCTCTTTTGGTTCGAGTTGACGACGCACGCCGTCCAATCCAGCGGTAATGACTGCGCCTAGAGCGATGTAGGGATTGGCAGAAGCATCAACAGTTTTGATTTCAATCTGCGTCGGACTGGGACTTGCAGGATCGCTAGGGACTCGGATCGCGGCTTCGCGGTTGTCGTATCCCCAAGTGCGAAAAGCCCCACTCCAGGAGTGAGGGCGAATGCGACGATAGGAGTTGATACTAGGGGTAGTCAGTGCCATCAAGGCGGGTAAATGCTCCAAAATGCCAGCAATAAAAGCACGGGCAATTTTTGAGATTCCAGGCGCGTTCCCAGTGTCGGAAATCAGATTTTTACCATCTTGCCAGAGACTCAGGTGCAGGTGACAACCACTACCCGCTTGTTCGGCAAAGATTTTTGGTAGAAACGAGGCTTTGAGTTTGTGGCGCAATGCTACTGCACGCACGGTTTCCCGAAAAGCAATTTGGTAATCTGCTGCTGACAAAGCGCGGGTGTAACGCACTGAAATTTCATGTTGTCCGCCACCAGATTCGGGATGGTACTGTTCTACAGGGATATTTTGGGCGAGGAGGGCTTCAGCAATTTCGTTAATAACTGCTAAATTAGCATCCATCGCGAAAGTAGAAGCAAAGACCGTGCGATCGCCTGGTTCTACTCCCAATCCATTCTCAGCGGGATGGAGTAGATAAAATTCATTTTCAAACGCTGCCATCACCTCTATCCCTGCTTCTTGCGCCGCCGCGATCGCTCGTTTCAAAAAGTCTCGCGGACAGTAAGCCCAAGGAATGCCATCTTGCATCATATCGCCAATCGCGCGAGCGTGACCTGTAGAATAAGGCAGTACGCTCAAGGTATTCCAATCTGGGATTAAGCGAATTTCACCTACAGGACTCAACCCCGTTTCCGCCACTACCGCGTCGTGCATCACGGGAACCGCTTGCTGTGCCGCACTAATGCCGACTCCATAATCCACTAGCTGAGATAACGCGCCGATGTGTATTGCTTTGCCACGAATGATATTGGCATTGTCGCACCAGAGAATACGAATAAATTGCACCCTACTTGCCTGTAAGGTTTTATAAATCGTGTCTTGCATCATGGCGCTTCCTGCATTGCCGTGGAAATTCATTTTTGAGGTTCCGTATACTGTTGCTTTGAATACCTTTGCTCTAACTCCAGTAGTGCTTGCTTGCAGGTAATTCCCCAGCGATCGCCTTCTAAACTACCTGTAGTAACTACCCGAATGACAGGTAAAAATGAGGGCAATTGGGTTAGTCGCACAGGCACGGACAACGGCGCGGATGGCAGTTGGCTACCCGATACTGCGGGTAATATCGCTGTATGTTACGGTCGTACCAATGGGAATGGTTTGTAGCGCCTGCCAAACTTGCAGTTGAAATGCAGTAGCTTTGACATCATAAGGCAAATCGGGGAAGAGCGAACGACCACTGAGATAATTTGTTAAAGATTCTACCTTTGACGTATTCGTGCATCGGCTAGTTGTAATAGATGGCGTTAAATCTCAACCAAGAGAAACTTCTGGAATATCTACTAAATCGGGCAACCAATTTTGACTGCTAGCTGCTGAATCGTCGCGATCGCGATCGCGCTGGCAACGAGTGGCAAATTGACAATATTCGCAGTTTTTATTTCCTTCTGGAATTTGCGGAAATGGTTCGCCTAGTTCGTAGCATTTCAACCAATAGGTAAATCTATGTAATAACTGCTGTAATTCTTTAGCTGTTTTTTCGTGTTTGGCTTGACTGTAGGTAAATTTAATCTGGTGTAACGATTTTGGCTGCGCTACTTCTAAAGAAGATGGGACATACCAATAAGTCATCGAAATCTGTTCTGGCAGGTAGTCGCTGGTTGCGGCTAAGACATATAAATATAGCTTTGTCTGCCAATTCTTTTCGAGCTGAGCTTTTTTTGGTAATTTGGGGTTTGTCTTCCAGTCGAAAATTTGGGCTTGGCGATCGTCTGCGATTAATAAGTCGTAAATAACCGATAATAAATAATCTTGCACTTGCAGCGTGCGGTAATGTTCGCTTTCGCGAAAAATCTGCCGATTTGCATCTAGATTTAAAATTTCTGGTGCAGCAGTCGCAAAGGCATTCATCCAGTGTTGTAACTGGATGTCTTCCTGCACTAAAGATTCAATTGGCAAGCCCAATTCTCGCTGTTGCATCAGCAAGTGAAACCGACTTCCCCAAGCTTGTCTTTCTTGTTGTTCCGATGTCGTAGGCGAACCGAATAGATCTAAATAGGTATGTTGAAATTGACGCGGGCAACGTTCTAGCAAGTTGAGTTGTCCTTGAGATAGACGCATCATAGTGCGATCGCAGGCGATTTGATTCAAATTATTCTCCGTGTTCTCGATAATCTTCTGACGATTCAGGGTTGAGTTCCCAGCGTTCGAGATCGCGTTGCTGCAAATTTTTCCAGGTTTCTACTGGCTGTCCGTCTATTGAGGTAATCCCCATTGAATGCAACAGATTTTCAGTCACGCTTTGATCGGGGGTGGGATTGTCTCCCCCAACTGCTTCTTCGCCGACAACCTCGGCTTGATACCAATCATCGTCAAGATCGCCGCCCGTCACGTCTTCACCATAGATCGATGGATTTTTCAAACGTTTCAGAATCGTACCGATTTCCGCGTCGCGATCGCTCAATTCCTCGAAGACTATGTCGATATTGTCCGTACCAATGAGATCTGCTAATAACAACTCTTCATTTTCAACTGATGGCTTTGATGAAGGGTTGACTGCATCAGAAGGATTTGTACCTGCCATAAGACTCGCTCCTTGCAGCCTAGATAAGAGATGGTTCTCTGTCTCTTGATACTTACAATTTTAACCCTAACTATGCCAGCTCTCAGTAATTTGTAATACTTAGCGTTATGGCTGTCATTTGTCATTTGTCATTTGTCGCTTGTCATTTGTCATTAAACTAACAGGCGATCGCCTCAATCTAACTCAACTTGCTTAATAAAATCAAGCGCGATCGATGCAAGTTTTTCGGGATGCCAAAGCATCCATTCATGATAACCTTCTTTAACAATAGTTAGCGTGGAATTTGGAATGAGATTAGCCATGTCTCGTGCTACAGATAATGGTGTAGTTAGATCTTTCTCCGACCATAATATTAAGCAAGGGGCTTTAATACTAGGTAATAAATGTGTCGAGTCTTGATACAATGAAATGAGTAAGGCATAAATAATATTTCCAGTATTAAATAAGAGATTATGAGTAAAGACTTTAGGAATATCAAAAAACTGTAACTTTAGCTTGGGAATAGAAATTTGAGCGGTCATCTCAATTGCTCTACGCGGTACAATTTCTGGAATAGATACAGATGGAATTCCCGTGCTATCTAATAAAACCAGACTTTTTACCCGCTCTGGAATGAGAGTAGCTAAAGTAATGGCAATTCCTCCACCTAACGAGTGTCCCACTAGATGCACTTGTGGAAGATTTAGTGCTTCTAAGAATGAAACAATGAATTTTGCATAGCTGTGGTAATCAGGAATTAGATTATGGTAGGAGGAACGAGCAAAACTAGGTAAATCGGGAGCGATGACAGCGTGTTGTTCGGCGATGAGTTCTAAAACTTCTTGGTAAGGCTCGGATGAGATTCCCCAGCCATGTAAAAACAGAATGGGAGTTGAAGAATGCCGAACGCTTTGCTGATAAAAAATGCTGCAATCTTGCACTTGGATGCGATAGTCAACAAAATGATTTAAAGTTTTAGCACTCATATTTCAACTTGTCCTCTTGTTTCTTTGTCTTCCTTACTTTCTTTTTCTCCTTGCCATCGGTTGAGAATATCTTTAACCAAAACTTCTTTTAACCAAATTTGAGTCACGATTAATAATGGAATAGCAAGAAATAAGCCTAAAAAGCCGAACAAACTGGCAAATACAACGACAGCAAGAATAGTGAATACAGGTAATAAAGAAACTTCCCGTTGCATGATTATTGGTACGAGTACTAAACTTTCAAACTGCTGAATTGCTAGATATAAAACAATAACCGCTCCAGCTTTCCAAGGAGCGTCTAAAAGCGCCAGTAAAACCGGAGGAATGACGCTTAAAGTAGGTCCCACGTTAGGAATAAATTCCAATAAGCCTGCTATTAAAGCATTCACTAAAGGTAATGGAACTCCTAAAAGAGATAATCCAATAAAAGAGACGACTCCAATCCCTACCATTGCAAAGAGAGTGCCTTTAATCCAACCAACTAAAGAGTCTTCGCATTCTGAAAGAATTTCGTCCACTCGACGACGATAGAAAGCAGGAAAAGCAAGAATCAACGTGCGGCGATAGGGGACGGGATTGAGTAGCAGCATAATCGTGAGGACAAAAAATAGGAGGAAATTCACCACCGCTGCCAAAGAGTTATTCAACACGGTGACAAAGTTACCTAATATTCCCCCTACAAAAGACTGAAGTTGTTGAGTCAGATTGCTCAAGGGTGGGGCGGCTTCTAAAACTCGTCCGGGAATTAAGCTGCGTACCCAGTTATACCAGCCAAGCACCCGATCCGATATTTCTGGCAAGAGCTTTACCAACTGTTGCAATTGCTCTACAATGCGCGGCACGACGATCGCGAAAATCCCAGCCACGATCGCGAGTAAGGCAATAACCGTAATTGCTATGGCAATCCCGCGCTGGATACGATAGCGCTGAAGCAACCGCACGACTCGGTTGAGAACCGTTGCCAAGACAACAGCAGCGAATATGAGCAAAACAACTTGTCGCAGTTGCCACAGAACGTAGAGAGAGATAATCAGGGCGAGAAAACCAATCCATTGCCCGATCCGCACAGCACCGCCTCCATTTTTTGGCTATTGCCAGCAATTTTGCTGTTACTGTATGCCCTTGCCGCGATCGGTGTCTTCCTCCTTAGGGGGAAGGGAGCGCACGAGCGCACGAGCAGGGGGACAAGGGGGACAAGGGGGACAAGGGGGACAAGGGGGACAAGGGGGACAAGGAAGACAGGGGGGACAAGGGGGACAAGGAAGACAGGGGGGACAAGGGAGAATAATTATCAACAAATGACAATTATTAACTTCCCTAAAAAGTTTTCCGCTTCAATCCATTTAATATGTTATGGATATATGGATATTTGGTAAGTCGGTTCGCGTGCCTCTGCTGACCTGATACTACATGACATCTGATTCTGCCCATTCAGAACTAGTTCCAACTATTACTGCGCCTTCCCCAGAGGCGATCGCTAGTTTACAAGTTCGCCTCAAAAGTGAGGAAGGACGGCTGGTGTTAACGCTACCAGCAGAAGGAGAACCCTCGGCGCTCAACTGGTCGGATCTTTGGATACAGTTAAAACAACGGTTGCAGGGAGGCGATCGCTTCTGGCAACCAAATACGACTGTCGATCTCATGGCAGCGGATCGGTTGCTGGATGGCAGACAACTGAAGGCGATCGCTGATGCCTTGTGGGAAGTCCAATTGCAACTGCGACGTGTCTGTACGACGCGCCGTCAAACTGCTGTAGCCGCCGCTACCGCAGGTTATTGCGTCGAGCAACAAGCCCCACCAGTATCGGCAATCAATCAACTCCCGGCAGCATCGCCCGTGCCTTTAGCAGAACCGCTGTACTTACAAATGACCGTGCGATCGGGGACGGAAATTCGCCACCCTGGTACGGTCGTGATTTTGGGCGATCTTAACCCAGGTGGAAACGTCATTGCCGATGGAGACATTTTAGTCTGGGGGCGATTGCGGGGAGTTGCCCACGCAGGAGCCAGCGGTAATACTAAATGCCTAATTGTTGCCCTGCAAATGGAACCCACGCAGTTAAGAATTGCCGATTCTGTAGCTAGAGCGCCAACAACGATACCAGATCGGTTTTATCCTGAAGTTGCCTACGTTACACCCGAAGGCATCCGCATCACAAAAGCCGCTGATTTTTCTAAGTCCCAGTTTATATCTAAGCCATGACTCGCATCATCGTCACAACATCTGGAAAAGGAGGGGTGGGTAAGACTACCTTCACAGCCAACATTGGCATGGCACTAGCCCGCATGGGGCGCACGGTTGTCCTAGTCGATGCGGATTTCGGGCTGCGTAATTTAGACCTACTGCTAGGTCTAGAAAACAGGATAGTCTACACTGCCGTTGAAGTTGTCACTGGAGAATGTCGTTTAGAACAAGCCTTGGTTAAAGATAAACGCGAACCAAAACTAGTCCTGCTACCAGCCGCCCAAAATCGTACCAAAGAGGCAGTAACCCCAGAACAGATGAAACAACTGGTGGGGACTTTGACCAAAAGTTATGAGTACATAGTTATAGACTGCCCAGCCGGAATTGAAACGGGCTTTAAAAATGCGATCGTGGCAGCGCAAGAAGCAATCATTGTCACTACACCAGAAATCGCCGCAGTCCGCGATGCCGATCGCGTAGTCGGTTTATTGGAGGCGAACGGAGTCAAGCAGATTCAGTTAATTGTCAACCGCCTGCGCCCCGCGATGGTGCAAATGAATGATATGATGTCAGTGCAGGACGTGCAGGAACTTTTGGGCATTCCCCTATTAGGCGTAGTCCCAGAAGACGAGCGCGTGATCGTTTCCACTAATAGAGGCGAACCCCTGGTTTTAGCTGAAGACCCTACCCTAGCTGGTAAGGCATTTGATAATATTGCCCGCCGATTAGAAGGCGAAAAAATCGAATTTCTCGATCTCCATCCCGTGCATGAGGGTTTTCTTTCTCGTCTGCGCAAATTGTTGTGGACGAAACTAATTTAAGCCCCAATTTAACAACCTGCAACCTGCATCCAGATGCCATGTTTAGCGATCTTTTAGATAAAATTTTTTCTAATAATCCGAACGATAACAACAGTCGTTCTCAAGTCAAGCAACGGCTGCAATTAGTAATTTCCCACGATCGCAGCGATTTGAGTCCGCAAACAATCGAAAAAATGCGGCGGGAAATATTAGAAGTGGTTGGTCGGTACGTCGAACTGGATGTAGAAGGGATGGAGTTTTCTTTAGAAAACAACCAAAGAGCTACGGCTTTAATTGCTAATTTACCAATTCGGCGAGTGAAAACAGACGAATGAAACGTGGTAATTGGTAGTTGGTAATTGGTAATTGACGATTGATAGTTCTTGCTCCTGTACCCCTCTGCACCTGAAGCTCTCTTCCCCGACTCCCCTGTACGGGCGGGTTTTAAGTCACAATTTATAGACGGAAGCCGTGAATCTGCTGGCTAAACCCGCCCCTACGACTCCCGACTCTCGACTCCCGACTCCCTGATAACTGATAACTGATAACTGATAACTGATCGGTGGTACTCTGGAAGATGGCAAGTTTATGTCTGTCTGTAAAGATGGCAAACTCGCATCCGTCTGAATGATGGCAAGTTTGTAGATAAACTGTCCGACCGGATCTAAAACATAGCTGAAATCGAACTTAGGCGAGAGAATGGTCACCACCGCAGAAAAAACAGGTATTGGATACATTACACAAATCATTGGTCCTGTTGTAGACGTAAAATTCCCAGAAGGCAAACTGCCAGCGATCTACAACGCTCTGACTATCAAAAGCACCAATGAAGCTGGACAAGAAGTTTCTGTCACCTGTGAAGTGCAGCAACTTATGGGCGATCAACAGGTGCGTACAGTTTCCATGAGTTCCACCGATGGTCTAGTTCGCGGGATGGAAGCGGTTGATACAGGCGCTCCCATTTCCGTACCAGTAGGTAAGGCTACCTTGGGTCGAATTTTCAACGTCTTGGGCGAACCCGTAGATAACAGAGGACCTGTTAACACAGAAGAAAAATTCCCCATCCACCGCGAAGCACCCAAACTCGTAGATTTGGAAACCAAACCTTCCGTGTTTGAAACGGGGATCAAAGTGGTTGACCTACTCACACCCTATCGACGTGGTGGCAAGATCGGTCTGTTCGGTGGTGCTGGTGTCGGCAAAACCGTAATCATGATGGAGTTGATCAATAACATTGCAACTCAACACGGCGGTGTGTCTGTATTCGGTGGCGTGGGCGAACGCACCCGCGAAGGAAACGACCTTTACAACGAAATGATAGAATCTGGGGTAATCAATAAAGATGACCTCAACGAGTCGAAAATCGCTCTGGTTTACGGTCAAATGAACGAACCACCTGGAGCCAGAATGCGGGTGGGACTATCAGCGTTGACAATGGCTGAGTATTTCCGCGATGTCAACAAGCAAGACGTATTGCTGTTTATCGACAACATCTTCCGTTTCGTCCAAGCGGGTTCGGAAGTATCCGCACTACTAGGACGGATGCCTTCAGCGGTAGGATACCAACCCACTCTGGGTACGGACGTAGGCGAACTGCAAGAGCGGATCACTTCGACTACAGAAGGTTCTATTACCTCCATTCAAGCCGTTTACGTTCCAGCGGACGACTTGACCGACCCCGCACCAGCAACGACCTTCGCTCACCTAGACGGTACTACCGTACTGTCTCGTGGTTTGGCGGCTAAGGGCATTTATCCGGCTGTAGATCCACTGGGTTCTACTTCCACCATGTTGCAACCCAATATCGTCGGTGACGATCACTACGGTACAGCTCGCGCCGTTCAAGCGACCCTCCAGCGTTACAAAGAACTGCAAGACATCATCGCCATTCTGGGGTTGGATGAATTGTCGGAAGAAGACAGACTGACAGTCGCACGGGCGCGGAAGATCGAGCGCTTCCTCTCGCAGCCGTTCTTCGTAGCTGAAGTCTTCACTGGTTCTCCTGGTAAGTACGTGAAGCTAGAAGAAACAATTAAAGGTTTCAAGTCAATTCTGTCTGGAGAATTAGACAGCCTGCCAGAACAGGCTTTCTACATGGTAGGCAGCATTGAAGAAGCAGTCGCCAAAGCGGAAAAAATGAAAGGTTAGTGGCTAGTGGCTAGTGGCTGGTGGCTAGAAAAAGACTAACCACTAACCACTGCTCGCTACTCCTGTACGGGCGCACAGCTGTGCGCCCCTACTCACTATTTACTACTCACTACTCACTTTTCTATGACATTGACAGTTCGTGTAATTTCCCCAGACAAGACTGTTTGGGATGCTTCAGCTGAAGAAGTGATTTTACCCAGTACCACTGGACAACTGGGTATTCTCAGCGGACATGCTCCCTTATTAACTGCCCTCGATACTGCCGTGATGCGCGTTCGTCCTGAAAAAGGGCAAAGTTGGGTGGCGATCGCCCTGATGGGTGGATTTGCCGAAGTCGAGAGCGATGAGGTGACAATTCTCGTCAACGGTGCAGAACGTGGCGACAAAATCGATATGGAAGCCGCCCGTGCTGCATATAACGAAGCTCAAACTAAGCTCAACCAGGTTCAAGGCGCTTCTCGTCAAGAACAGATCCAAGCAACTCAAGCGTTTAAACGCGCTCGGGCTAGGTTTCAAGCCGCAGGTGGTATGGTTACAGTTTAATCGTTTCTTGCCGATATTTCTATGTAGGGGCGCACATCTGTGCGCCCCTAAGAATTCTACGCTTCTCAGAACGTAAAATCAAATTTGCTGGGTCTGCTGGTATTCCTCAGCTAGCATCAACTGCCAGCGAGTGTCTTCTGCTAAGTTTAGTACATACTTGTGATACTGCAACAAACTAGCACGGTGTCCGACACTAATTGTCGTAGTTTCCATTGCTTTGAGTTGTTGGTAAAGACGTTTTTCGTTAGCCAGATCCAACGCGCTTGTTGCTTCATCCAAGATCGCGTAGGCTGGTTGAGTCAGTAAAAGCCGCGCAAACGCAAGCCGCTGCTGCTCCCCTAAAGAAAGTACGTTCGCCCAGTCTAATTGAGCATCAAATCCCCCTACCCTTTCTGGTAAATCTGTTAAGTTGACTTGTGCTAATATTTGACGCAATTGCTCCTCATCAATTTGGCGATCTGTATGGGGATAAAGTAACTGGCTGCGTAAGGAACCTAATACCATGTAGGGACGTTGGGGCAAAAACAGCATTTCTTGGAGCTGCGGACGGGTAAGGTGACCTGTACCCGCATTCCACAGCCCTGCGATCGCTCGTAAAATCGAACTTTTACCGCTACCGCTATTCCCCACTAATACTAGCCCTTCTCCTGGCTCTAAACTGAGCGATAAATCTTCAACTAAAGTTCTTTGATGGTTGGGAGTCAGCAGCGTCACGCGCTGCATGGCTAGTTTGGCAGCTTCTGTTACGTCGATTGTCGTCGATCCAGGCTGTACCTGAGATGGGTTTTCTAAAGCATTGGTAAGGCTGCTGAGACGCTCGACTCCCGCCGCGAAAGCTGTTAAGTTCTCAAACTGATCTACGACAATAGATAAGGCATCGAAAATTTGTCGAAAGGCGATCGCTGCTTGGGCAAACGTCCCGAATTCCGTGTTTCCGGCAAAGTAAATTGGTGCGACCACTAAATAAGGCAGTGCGTAAACAAAGTAGTTGTAGCTAGTATAGCAATCCTAAATAGGATGTATGGTTATCCATACATAAATGCCTTGTCAAAAGTAAAGTATTGCTGATGGGTGAC